>DSCA01000126.1 GCA_011049295.1 Thermoplasmatales archaeon | reverse complement strand
CGCCGAATGGCTGGGTATCTCCTCCCTGGTGATCGGCCTGACCATGGTGGCCTTTGGCACCTCTATTCCCGAGCTGGCCAGCAGCGTGGCGGCGGCCCTCAAGCAGAGGCACGGCATCGCGGTGGGCAACGTCATTGGCAGCAACATCCTCAACGTGCTGCTGGTCCTGGGGGTGGCCGGCGCCATCCGGCCCATAGGGGGAGGCGACAAACTGGTGCTCACCCTGCCCTTTCTGCTCCTGGTGTCCGTGCTCCTGGTGGTGCTCACCCGGCGGGAGATCAAAAAATGGGCGGGGGTGCTGCTGCTGTCGCTGTACGGGGTTTTCCTGGCCCTGCTGCTGGTGTAGTCGAAAAAATTTAAGTACGGACGGCGAATTACCCAGCCGATTACCATGAAGGAAGTCGCGCAGGAAGAACAGGTGTTTCCACCACCGGAAGAGTTTAAAAGGAAGGCATGGGTGACCGACGAGTCCGTGTACGACGAGGCCGAGGATTACCAGTCCTTCTGGGAGAAACGGGCGGAGGAGCTGGTCGACTGGTACCAGAAATGGGACCAGGTGCTGGAGAAGGACCCGCCCTACTACAAATGGTTTATCAACGGCAAGTTGAACATATCCTACAACTGCCTGGACCGCTGGATAGAGCGGGGTCAGGGAGACAAAATCGCCTACCTGTGGGAGGGCGAAGAAGGAGAGGCCGAGGAGTACACCTACCGGGATTTGTACCGGGAGGTCAACAGGTTTGCCAACGTCCTCAAGGACAGGGGCGTGAAAAAGGGCGACGTGGTGGCCATCTATCTGCCCATGGTCCCCGAGTTGCCCATCGCCATGCTGGCCTGCGCCCGCATCGGGGCCCCCCACACCGTGGTGTTCGCCGGGTTCAGCGCCGGCTCCCTGCGGGACCGGGTCATCGACGCCGGGGCCAAACACGTCATCACCTGCGACGGCTACACCCGCCGGGGCAAGATGCTGGACCACAAGTCCAAGAGCGACGAGGCCGTGGACGGCCTGGACGTGCAATGCATCGTGGTCAAACGGGGCAACAACCAGGTAAACATGCAGGAGGGGCGCGACTTCTGGTGGCACGAGCTGATGGAGGAGGCAGAGGAGGAATGCGAGCCCCAGGTCATGGACGCCGAGGACCTGCTGTTTCTCATGTACACCTCGGGCACCACCGGCAAGCCCAAGGGGGTCATGCACACCACCGGCGGCTACCTGGTGGGAGTGGCCACCACCATGAAATGGGTATTCGACGTCAAGGACGATGACGTGTACTGGTGTACCGCCGACATCGGCTGGATAACCGGGCACAGCTACATCGTCTACGGCCCCCTGGCCCTGGGGGTCACCAGCGTCATGTTCGAGGGAACCCCCGACTACCCGCAGCCCGACCGCTGGTGGGAAATCGTGGAGAAATACGGGGTGACCATCCTGTACACCGCCCCCACCGCCATCCGCATGTGCATGAAACTGGGCGAGCAGTGGGTGGACAAGCGGGACGTGAGCAGCCTGCGCCTCCTGGGCAGCGTGGGCGAGCCCATCAACCCCGAGGCCTGGCTGTGGTACCACCGCGTGGTGGGCAAGGGAAAATGCCCCATCGTGGACACCTGGTGGATGACCGAAACCGGCATGCACATCATCACCCCTCTGCCAGGAATCACCAATCTCAAGCCGGGCTCCGCCACCCGTCCCTTCCCCGGTCTGAAGGGCGAGATACGGGACGCCAAGGGAGTGGTCCCCCAGGGACAGAAGGGCGACCTGGTGATTTCCCGGCCCTGGCCCTCCATGCTGCGCGGCCTGTACAACGCCCACGACAAATACGTGGAAGAATACTGGAGCAAGTACGGACCGGAGCGCTATTTCACCGGCGACGGGGCCATCCAGGACGAGGACGGCTATTTCTGGCTGCTGGGCCGGGTGGGAGACGTGCTCAACGTGGCCGGCCACCGGCTGGGCACCGCCGAGGTGGAGAGCGCCCTGGTGGAGCATCCGGCGGTGGCGGAGTCCGCCGTGGTGGGCATCCCCCACGAGCTCAAGGGACAGGTACCCTTCGCCTATGTGGTTCTGCGCAAGGGCTACCAGGGAAGCGACGACCTGAAAAAGGAGCTGATCAAGCACGTGAGCAAGGTCATCGGTCCCACCGCCCGTCCGGACGACGTGCTCTTCGTGGAGGACCTCCCCAAGACCCGCTCCGGCAAGATTATGCGCCGCATCCTGAAAAACATCGCCTCCGGGGAGCAGGAAATCGGGGACATCACCACCCTAAAAAACCCGGAAATCGTGGACGACATCGCCCGGAAACTGCGGCCCTAACCCTTTTTCCCGCCCCCACCAGGGGGGCTCCTCTTTTTTTGTTTCCATTCCAGGCCCCGGTTGCGGGGAGAAAAATAATAAAGGCGGGGCCCATTGCTGTTGCATGCAGATATTTATTGACACTGCCGACCTGGACGAAATCCGGGAGGCCTACTCCTGGGGCATCGTGGACGGGGTGACCACCAATCCCTCGCTGATCAAAAAAGCCGTGGACCGGCGCCCCGGTCTCTCCATGAGGGACTACATCCGGGACATCTGCCGCAGCGTGGAGGGCCCGGTGAGCCTGGAGGTGAAGGGGGTGTCCACCGAGCAAATGGTGCAGGAGGCCGAGATGCTGTACGAGAGATTCAACCCGGTGAACGGCAACGTGGTGGTCAAGGTGCCAGTAAGCACTGCCATGGAGGACGGCCAGCCGCTGTTTGAGGGAATCCGGGCCATAAAGACCCTGGAGGGGCGGGGCATCCCCACCAATGCCACCCTGGTTATGACCGCCGAGCAGGCTCTGATGGCGGCCAAGGCCGGGGCCACCTACGCCAGCCCCTTCCTGGGCAGAGTGGATGACTACCTGCGCACCAAGCTGGACATCGCCTTCGACAAGAGCGACTACTACGACCCCCTGTGCGCCCGCCACCTGGAGGAGCAGACATGGGAGGAGGAAGCCAGCGGGGCCGAGCTATACGACCGGCTCATGCGCTCCGACATCAGCGACAATGGCATCTACAGCGGAGTGGACCTGGTGGACAGCATCGTCACCATCTACGATGCCTACGGGTTCGACACCCAGGTTATCGCGGCCAGTGTTCGCAACGCCCGGCAGGCCCGGGAGGTGGCAGAGATGGGAGTGGACATCGCCACCCTGCCCTTCCACGTCATCGAGGACATGCTCACCCACCCCAAGACCCTGGAGGGCATGCAGCTGTTCACCCGGGACGTGGTGCCCGAATACGAGGAGCTGTTTGAATAAACAGCAAACCCTATGTAGCGGCATCGCATTGCATATCCCATGCCTCCCCGCATCCATGCCCTGCAGGCTGTCGAGGAGAACACGGCCCGGCACAAGACCTTCTATTTTTCCGACGGGCAGTGCGCGCAGGCCGAGCCCGGGCAGTTCGTGATGGTGTGGGTTCCGGGGGTGGACGAGATGCCCATGTCCCTGTCGGTGATTGGCGAGCGGCAGGCGGTCACCGTGGAGGCCAAGGGGCCGGGAACGGAGGCCCTGCACGCCCTGCGGGAGGGCGAGCGCATCGGCATTCGGGGCCCCTACGGCCACGGGTTTTGGGCAGCCCCGGGACGGGCGGTGGTGGTGGCGGGGGGAACAGGCATGGCTCCGCTGCTGCCCCTGCTGGAGCATCTGGAGCAGCCGGTGGTGCTGCTGGGGGCCCGCACGGCCTCCCTGCTGCTGTTCAGGGAGGAGGCAACACGCCTGGCGGGCCAGGTGCGGGTGGCCACCGACGACGGCTCCGCCGGCCACCATGGACCGGTCACCGAGCTACTGGAGGGGACGGAGGAGGCGGACAGGGTGTACACCTGCGGCCCCGAGGCCATGATGAAAAAGGTGGTGGACTGGTGCAGCCAGCGGGGCATCGCCGTTCAGGCCAGCCTGGAGCGCTACATGAAGTGCGGCCTGGGCATCTGCGACTCCTGCGCCATCGACGGTCTGCACGTGTGCCGGGAGGGGCCGGTGTTCACCGGGGAGGTTCTGGCCTCGCTGGAGGACTTCGGGCGGTGGAAGCGCGCTCCCTCGGGCAAAAAGGTTCCTCTATAGTTTTCCCTGCCGGTACAGCTCGGCAAAGGTGGCCATGCTCCTGTCGTAGGTTTTTTCCACCTCCGGGGGAAAGCAGCAGGCGGGCAGCTCCCGGGCCTGGAGATGGTGCTGCAGGCATTCGCAGCAGATTCCCTTGCGGGGACACCCCGGATAGGTGCATGCGCAGTCCTCGAGGTTGTATTCTTTCTGGCAGTCCATGGAGCGCCAATGTGGAGCCCGTAAAAAGGTTTATGGCCCGTCCGGGCGGCTCTGCGACGGCGGGTTAGGTATTTAAATTGTTTTTTCCTTATTTGAGCGAGCGAGAGATCCCCTGCCTTTAGGTAGGGGATGAATCGCTCTCAGCGGTTCGACAACCCTTTTTACCATACGTATTGTTCCATATTTGGACAGGCGCGCCCGCGGGGGCGGGTG
>DSCA01000023.1 GCA_011049295.1 Thermoplasmatales archaeon | reverse complement strand
CCTGGTTATCTTCTCCATCACCGTGATGTCCATGATGGTGGGCATCCTGGGAACCAACATCGAGATGCAGGTGGACCAGGCAGCCGGAGGATACGACATAATGGCCTTCACCCTTCCCTCCGCCCCCATCCCCAATCTGCGGGAACAACTGGCGGCAGCGGACATGGAGGCTAACTTCACCGCCGTGGCCTCCCTCCTCTCCACCCGGACCACCCTCATCCCGCCCGACTCGGAGGAGGAGCTGCGCTACCCGCTGCTGGGGGTGGACGACGAGTTCCTGGCCACCAACGCCTTCACCTTCCAGAAACTGTTGCCCGCCTATGACAGCGGGGAGGCCGCCTGGCAGGCGGTCTGGGAGAACCGCAGCCTGGTGGTGGTTGACGGCTCGGTGCTGGGCGTGGAGTTCGGACCCCCGGCGGTGTTTACCGCCGACCTGGGAGACACCCTGACCTTCAGGAGCAAGGACAACCGTACGGTAAACAAGACGGTCATCGGGATGCTGGATACCACCGTCATGCAGGGCGTGTACACCTACGGCCGCCACCTGGCCGAGGAGTTCGAGGTGTCCGGTCCCACCTTTTTCCTGCTGGGTACTGCCTCCGGCGTGGACGGCGACCGGGCGGCCAGGGAGCTGGAGCGCGAGTTTTTGCCCTACGGCATGCAGACAACGGTGATGAAAACGGTGGTGCAGGAGATTATCCGGGTGATGAACCAGTTCTTCAACCTCTTTGAGGCCTTCATGGCCCTGGGGCTGGTCATCGGCATCGCCGGGCTGGGCATCATCACCATTCGCTCCGTGCACGAGCGGCGCCAGGAAATCGGCATGCTGCGGGCTATCGGGTTCAGGCAACGGGACGTGCTGTCCTCCTTCCTCATCGAGACCTCCTTCGTGGCCGTGCTGGGCATCGTCATCGGCACCCTGCTGGGGATATTCATCGGTTACACCCTGTGGCACGATGAGTTCCGGCCAGAGGGGTTTACCTTCGCAATCAACTGGCAGCCCATCCTGCTGGTGGCGGCGGTGGCCCTGGTGGTTACCCTGCTGAGCGTCGTGCCGGCCTCCCGCAAAGCCTCTCGCGTACCTCCGGCGGAAGCCCTGCGCTACCAGGACTAGAGGACCCGATGCCGCTTTTCCACGATTGTACCACAATCTATTTATAGTAAATCGGGCATATTTTTATAAAAAATAAGCCTCGGCTTATGAAAAATAAAACACTCTGAGGGAATAAGGGTTCGCCTCTCGTTTTTCCCACGTTTTCCTCCTTGCCCTTGTTCCCTCGCCTCCCTTTCACTGCGATTCTGCCCGGACGCAAGATAAAAATACCCGTCGGTCAATAGAAAACCAGGGAGCATGGAAGACGTGGACGTCGCCATCCTGGGAGGAGGCATCGCCGGGCTTACCCTGGCCAAGTGGCTGGCAGAAGAAGGCGTGGACTTCGTGCTGCTGGAGGAGCACCAGCGCTTTTTCCACAAGGCCTGCGGAGAAGGATTCTACGAGCAGATGGGAGAGCACTCCTTCACCCACCTCTACGAAAGCAACCGGGGCATAGAGCGCCGCCTGGAGGAAACCGCCGTCAGCACCCCCCACGGAATCCTGACCGTACGGCTGCCCGTCCTCATGACCGACAAACGGGCGGTGGAGGAGGAGCTGGCCCGGCAGGTCCGGGCCAGAGGGGGCATCATCCGCACCGGAGAAAAGGTGGAGGCACTGGAGCGCCAAGGCCGGGCCACAATCCTGTGGCCCCAGGGCATCCGGAGCCGAGTAGTGGTGGGAGCAGACGGAGCCCGCTCCCTGGTGCGGCGCCACCTGGGCCTCCCTCCGCTGCATCTGGGCATAGCCGCCGCCACCCGCTGCCCCTCAGTGGATTTGCCCGACCGGATGCTGCACGTGGAATTCAAGCGCAGCGTCATCCCCTGCGGCTACGCCTGGTATTTCCCCAAGAAGGAATGCTGGAACGTGGGCATCGGCACCTATGCCCCCCGCTATTTCAAGCCCTGCCTTGCATCCTTCAAAAAGCGCTTCAGCGACAACCTGTCCTGGGCCGTCGACTCCCTTCCCATCGGGAGACCCCAGCCCGCCGTGCACCATACCTCCCTGCTGGTGGGAGACGCCGCCGGCCAGGTCTTTGCCGCCACCGGCAGCGGCAACCTGCCGGCCATGATCTGCGCCACCCTGGCCGCCCGGACGCTGTCCAGAGCAGCCCGGCACGGCTTCCGGACCCCGGATTTTTCCGACTACGAGCGCGCCTGGCGAGCCACCCTGGGAAAACCGTTTGCCCGGTCCCACCGCCTCCGCCAGCTGACCCGCACCGCCCAGATATCAGAGCACCTCTTCCACCTGCTGCTCAAGACGGGCATAAAAATGAGCTAACGCTGGTGCAGTGAATTAAAGAAAAAGTAAAAGAAGGGGAAAAGAGGGAACAAGAGGGCTGGCATGCATGACCAGCCCATGGCTTTTTCGGTGGCTCTGTGGTTAGCTAGAGACAAAGGTTATGGTTATCTCGATGGTGTTGTCGATGCCGTAGATGCTGGTGATGGTGCCCGTGTAGTGGTAGGTACCCAAGGGATAGTCGCCGTTCACCCGGAGGTAGGCTTCGGTCATTGCCCAGTCGTAGAGGAGACCGTCCAGTACCATGTAATCTGTGCCGCCGTTTGACACCTTGAGATAGAAGATGGGTCCGGTGCCGTTGATGATGTGCCACATGTACGGTTCCCAGGTGCCAGTGCATCCCTCATAGACGCCTTTTGCGTTCCAGTAGGTAAGGTTCTGCTCTGTTGGGTCCACGTAGAAGCCATAGTAGCCGTCGGCCAGGGGAGAGTTGGTTTCAAGGGTATCGTTGTTGGTAGTAATATAGTAGAAACCCACATTTGGAGATAAGCCCATTCCGAAACCATACTCGTAGCTGCCCTCTACACCGTACCAGGTTTCCATGTCGGTTGAGTAAATCAGCTCCAGGGTAGTGAAGTCCGGTTGTATGTGGTACGTGAAGTACGTGGCCCAGTTGTTGCCGGGGAAGTCCTCTCCGTCTGCCCAGGCGGTTTCCTCTTCATCGATGTAGGTTATCTCGGCCTCGTAGATAAGTCCGCCGGGATTGTTATCGACGGTGCCTGCAGGCTCACTTTTACCTGTTTTGCTGTCAATATCATCCGTATTCGAGTATTCATTGGCGCATGCAAACAGGAAGGTGTTGTCTCCCATAACCAGGTTTGCCAGCGTATAATTGGTGATGTCGAACACGTACCCGGATATCACATAAGCTTCTTTGAGGTCGCTGGTATACCAGCCGGGGTTCACCCCGAGGCTGCCCAGCATGACGCCATTAAGCCATGCCTCATAGCCATTGTCCACCGTTATCTGCAGACGACCTTCGACGGGATAGCCAGGGATATTGAATGTCTTGGAAAAGTTGACAACATCGCCGCAGACAGGATGCAGAACTCTATAGCTTTCCCATATCCAAGAACCATACTGGTAATGCGGGTTGGTCTGGGCTATCCACGCAGAATGTTCCCACGCAGAGACTGCTGTCCCGGTTCGCTCCATATAGGCCCCTGGACAGGTGCTGCCATTGTGGGCAACATATGTTTCCGTTGCATCGCTGTACACCCACATAGTGTCCATGTGGCTGACCACTGCATGTGCTGCAATGTACAGTTCCTCGACAAGTTCAAACTCCTCCGTAATTTCAAATGTATACATATACGTGGTGGTATATAGGTCGTGGCTCTCGTTTATGTAGTCAAATTGCCCGGGGATGGGATTGCCACCCGTACTCTTGGCTTTGCCTTTGCCCTTGGCCACGGTCTGCGGAATGTCACTTAATGCATCACCGATGTGCAGATGTGTCTCGGACAGATACCAGTTCTCTTCGGTCACGTTGTATTCCACATACACGTAATCGCCGTCGTTCCAGACGCTTACATGGCCTACCAGCATGTCTTGTCCCGCATACAAGGGTATCTCCATGGGCTCGTCCTCGGTATGCGCTTCAGCATGTATTCCTATCCCGGCCAGCACCATCAGGGCGATGATGCTTGCCGCTCCTATTGCTTTTAGTTTCATTTTATTTCCTCCGCTATTCTTGTTTTTGATCCCTATACGGTGCTCTCTACTCTTACCTCCCGTGAATATATAGGGTAAAATCAGTAACGAGTAATAAAATATTTAACACTTGTTGAGTTTTTTGCTATCAAAACAGCTCTTTTTCTGTTGCCTACAGGCGCAGGTTGGGCACCCAGGGGGTCAGGGCTACCTCGGGCACCACCAGTTCCTTGCGGCAGCACCGGCAGGTGAAATAAACTCGCCCCCCGTAGGAGTGGCAGAGCATGGCGCCTCCGCATTCTGGACATTTCTTCATGATTCCTCCCCTGGAACGATGTGACGTGCTCCCCGCCATGAATGGCGGGGCTTCCTAGGAAGCGGAGGGCTGGCGGAAGGACGTCAATGTGGTCTGATGGACATGGTGGTTTTTCACGTAGTTAATGGTCGTCTCTGCATCGG
>DSCA01000199.1 GCA_011049295.1 Thermoplasmatales archaeon | reverse complement strand
TCGTGATGAAGGACAGGGTGTGTTGATTTTGAATTGCCTGACGCCACTTCCCGCTACAGTAATCGGTGGTTGAAACAAAAAATATGAGAGAAAATTCTCTAATGTGACAAAGTCAAATTAAATTAATCTATTTTTTGAAGGTGGTACCCCCGTAGACGGCCCGGTCGCCCAGCTTGCTCTCTATGGCCAGCAGCCGGTTGTACTTGGCGGTGCGCTCCGCCCGGCAGGGGGCCCCGCTCTTTATCTGGCCGGTTCCCAGCCCCACCGCCAAGTCGGCAATAAAGGTGTCGCAGGTGTCGCCGGACCGATGGGACACCATCACCCCGTAGCCATGCTCCGTGCACAGCCGGGCTACCTCCCGGCTCTCGCTCAGGGTGCCTATCTGGTTTGGCTTGAGGAGGAGTGCGGTGCAGGCCCCCCGGTCCAGCCCCTTTTTGAGCAGGAGGGGATTGGTCACGAACAGGTCGTCTCCCACAATCTGCACCCGGTCGCCCAGCTCCCCGGTGATGGCGGCGAAGCCGCCCCAGTCGTCCTCGTCGAAGGGGTCCTCGATGGACACCAGGGGGTAGGCCCGGGCCACCTCCTGGTAGTAGTCCAGCAGGGCGGCGGTATCCAGGCCCCCGTTGATGTGGTATGTTCCCCCTCTGTAAAAGCTGCTGGCCGCCGCATCCAGAGCCAGGTGGAGGTTATCCTGGTAGCCGTGCTCCTCTACGGCGGCCACAATGAGGTCCAGGGCCTCCTCCGTGGTGTGCATGGGCGGGGCGAACCCTCCCTCGTCGCCCACGTTTACCCCCTGCTTCCCGTAGCGGCGGGCAATCATCGACTTCAGCGTGTGGTAGACTTCCGTGCACATCTGGACGGCCTGGGAAAAAGACGACGCCCCGATGGGGGCCAGCATGTGCTCCTGGACGGCCAGGTCGTTGCCGGCGTGCTCTCCCCCGTTGATGACGTTCATGAAGGGAACGGGCAGCACCCGGCCGGAGCCCAGATAGGTGTAGAGAGGCTGCTTCCGGCAGGCGGCGGCGGCCCGGGCGCAGGCCAGGGACACCGCCAGGATGGCATTGGCTCCCAGGGCGGACTTGTTGTCTGTGCCGTCCACCTCCAGCATGGTCCGGTCGATGGCCTGCTGCTCCCGCACGTCCCTGCCGTGGAGGGCCGGCTGGATGAGCCGGTGCACGTTGTCTATGGCCCTGGTCACTCCTCTGCCGTGAAAGGGGGTGCCGCCGTCCCGCAGCTCCACGGCCTCCCGCTTTCCGGTGGAGGCCCCCGAGGGCACGGCGGCCGTGCCGCTGGCCGCCGGCGTCCTCACCGTGACCTCGATGGTGGGGTTGCCCCGGGAATCCAGTATCCACCGGGCCTCTATGCAGGTGATGGCGAATTCTTTCATGTTCCTAAAAGACTGGAGGCCTACTTATTTTTTCCGCGTGGCGCTCAGGCCAGGAGGTCCACGAGCTGGTGAAGACTCCGGACGGAGTGGTCGGCCAGGGAGGCGTACTCCCGGTTGTGCTGGTTGAGCAGCAGCACGGTGGTCACCCCGGCGTTGCGCCCGGCCATCAGGTCCCACAGGAAGTCTCCCACGAACAGCATGTCCGCCGGCTCCACCTGGAGGAGCTCCGCCAGGAGCAGCAGGGGCCGGCCCGACGGCTTGGGGGGCGCATCCTCTCTGCCAATGATGGTGGCAATGGGGATGTCCAGCTGCCTCACCACCTCCCGGGCGTGGCGGCGGGAGGACCGGGTGATGATGCCCGTTTTTATGCCCCGACGGCGGCAGAGCTGCATGACCTCCCTGAACCCGTCGTTGAGCCGGCAGCGCTCCCGGATGGCCCGCTCGTAGTCATCCAGGATGCGGTAGTAGACGGCCTGGTCCTCGGGATGCGCCTCCTCGATGAAGGCCAGCACGTCTTTGTCTCCGCAGCCGATGCGCTCTCTGAACGGTGCGAAGCGCACATCGGTGCAGGTGATGGTGCCGTCCAGGTCGAAGGCCAGCGCCCGCACGTCCATGCTGCCTCATGCCCTGGAGATATAAAGGTCTTGCCATCCGCAAACTTTTAAACGGCACAGCGGCTTATTGGATACGTGACCGACATCAGGGAGCGCCTGGTTGCCTCCATGCAGCACATGCGCCGGTCGCCGCTGCGCCTGCTGGCGGTGGCGGTGCTGGCCGTCATTATTTTTGCCGCGCTGGTGGTGGTCATGTACAACGTGGAGCCCGACCATTCCTTTGAGGTGACCTGTATGCAGGCCCAGGGGCGGGAGGGCAATCTGGTGGTGGTGCCCGGCGACGGCATCCTGCAGCCCACGGTGGAGGTGGTGGTGGCGGTGGTGGACGAGGAGGGGGCGGCGGTGGCCAACGCCACGGTGAAAATAACCGGGATCGAGGATGGCCCCTCCGTCACAACAGACTCCCAGGGAATGGCCAACCTGTCCTTCGTGGCGCTCCTGGAGGCCGAGGAGGACGTGCGGCACGTGGGGGTCAAGGTGTCCAAGAGCAACTTTAAGACTTTTTCAAACGACCGGCTGGTGACCATCGTCCGGACCTGAAAAACGTAAATATCGGGTGGCGTTTTAGCCCCATGGAAGACCACCTGGACCGGCTGGGGGTGCCTCCCTCCGACCGCCGCAAACTGGAGTCCATGGGCATCACCCGGCTGGAGCAGCTGGCCATTCTCACCCCCGAGAAACTGGGACTGGGCCGGGGCAAGGGCTCCACCCTCATCCGGCGGGCCCGCAACATCCTGGCCCACGAAAACATCAGGGACCTGAAGGTCATGCCGGACCTGATTCGTGTCCAGGTGCGGGAGGTGTCCCGTCCCGTGGTGTCTTCCGTTCTCTCCGTCATCGGCGTCTATGACGCCCCGCCGGGAGCCGCCTCCCTGGAAGAGCAGGGCTCGGTGCTGGAGATTCGGCGCCGGAACCGGGCCTTCGACCGCATCGTGGAGGCCGCCCGTATCGAGCAGGAAATCCTGAACGGGAGGGCGGAGGAGGAGAGCCGGCATCGGCCCATGACCGAGGAGGAGACCCGGGATTTTGCCCGGAACCGGGCCTTCGACGGCTTCTGGCGCACGGTGTTTGAGGATATCACCGGTAACCAGGTCATGAAGCAGGCCCTGGCGGTGAGCCTGTTTTCCACCTTCGAGGAGCCGGTGCACACCCTGGTCATCGGAGAGCCGGGCAGCAGCAAGACCTTGGCCAAGGAAATCGTGGAGCGGACCTTCGGCAACCTCACCACGGTGGGCGCCAACACCACCCGGGCCGGGCTGGTCATCAACATGGCCACGGGGGAGATGGGAGCCCTGGCCTACTCCGACCGGCGGGTGGTGCTGGTGGACGAGATGGACAAGATACCCGAGGGGGACATCGAGCACTGCTACGAGCTGCTGTCCAACGGCCGATGCAGCGTGCACTCGGCCAAAATCCACGAGGAAATCGAGAGCCGGTTCATCATGATGGCCTTTGCCAATCCCGCCTCCCAGGTATTTCGGGAGGCGCCGCTGCGGGACATACCGCTGCCCCCGCTGCTGATGAGCCGGTTCGCCCTGATTGTGAAGACGGAGACCATCGACAAGCAGCGCCGCCTGGCCCTGTTTCGGCAGAAGTTTTACGGGGGTGGCGAATTGGAGGACAGGCCCTCATTTTACGACCAGTGGGTGGAGATGGCCCGGGCCCATCAGCCGCCCCTCACCGCCTCTTCGGAGGCCGTTGATGCCTACCTCGGGGAGGTCAACGAGCTGGTGGAGGAGCACTACCATACCGGCCTGCGGCGCGATTTGCGCATGGGAGACTACATTCGCCGTATTCCCCAGGCCATCGCCCGGGCCTCCTTCGGCGAGGTCACCGACGAGGTTCTGGCCACGGCCAAAAACATTCTGTACGCCTCGGTGGACAGCTGGCGGTAGGTCAGTACAGCAGACCCTTGGCTTCCAGTTCCCTTCGGAGCTGGTCCACCGCCTGCTCCACCTGCTGGGTCTTGCGGGCGCCAGTGCACACGATTTTGCCGGAGCTGAACAGCAGCAGCACCACGCCCAGGTCCTCCATCCGGTATACGATGCCCGGGAAAATCTCCGGCTCATATTCTGTGTTTTCCAGGCCGACGGCCAGGGCCGTGCTCACGAGGTTGAGCTCCCCGTGCAGGTCCCCGGAGGCCACGATGTTCTGTACGTTTATCTCCGGCTCATCCACGACCTTGAAGCCCACCTTTTTGAGAAGGGTGCAGACCTTTTTCATGCTCTTCTTGATGTCCTCCAGGTTCTTGGCGCCGGTGCATACCACCTTGCCGCTCTTGAACAGCAGGAAGGCGGTTTTGGGCTGCGGGATGCGCAGGACTAGGCCCGGAAAGATGCCGGGGCGGTAACTGGTGTTGGGTATCGACCTGGTGATGCTGTCCAGGTCCAGGGAATCAGCGATGGTGGTGGAGGCCACGATGTTCTGGATGGTGATGTCGGCCATAGCCGTTAATACGCTTTTTGACAATAAATGTTTCTGTGGATGGTGGCGTACAGGGACGGGGGGAGGG
>DSCA01000173.1 GCA_011049295.1 Thermoplasmatales archaeon | reverse complement strand
TCATCCAGGAGGAGCTGTGGCGCTCCGGCATCCGCCTCAACCGCCGCCCCCCGCCGGTGTCCATCAAGAAAAAGGGCCGGGGGGGAATCACCATTGAGCTGTCCCGGCGGGCCCGCATAGACCGGGAGACCGCCCGGCTCATCGCCCAGGAATACCTCATCAACGCGGACATCGTCATCCGGGGGGAGGTGGACCGGGAGCAGTTCATCGACGCCCTTTCCGACAACCGGGTGTACGTACCCGCGGTGGCGGCGGCCAACAAAATCGACACCTGCAACACGGAGACCGTGGACCGCATCCGAAAGCAGGGGCTGCTGCCCATCTCCGCCCAGACCGGGGCCGGACTGGACGATCTCCGGAAGCTGCTGCTGGAGAAACTGGAGCTGGTGCGGGTGTACATGAAGCCCGAGGGCAAGCCCCCCGACCGGGACCGTCCCCTGGTGGTGAAAAAGGGCGCCCGCATCGAGGACGTGTGCCGCAAACTGCACCGGGGCTTCGTGAAAAAATTTCGCTACGCCCAGGTGTGGGGCCCCTCGGCCGCCTTCCCCGGGCAGCGGGTGGGGCTGCAGCACCAGGTCATGGACGGGGACACGGTGACCATCGTCACCCGCACGTAACTCTAGCGGCTCTCCTGGGAGCGAATCTCGTCTATCATCTCGTAGGCATAGCGGAGGTGGGGAATGGTGATGGAGCCACCCACCACCAGGGCCACGTTCAGAGCCTCGTAGAGCTCCTGGTCCGTATATCCCTCCTGGATGCACCGGTCCAGATGATAGAGAATGCAGTCGTTGCAGCGGAGAACCGTGGAGGCCACCAGACCCAGCAGCTCCTTATACCTGCCGGTCAGGGCACCGTCCCGGTAGGCGGCGGTGTCCAGGGCGAAGAAGCGCCGGGTGTTCCGGTCACCCTCGTCCAGTATCTTTTTGTTCAATCGTTCCCGGTACTGCCTGAACTCCTGATGCCTCATTCCTCCACCCGGGCCAGCCTGATGTTCATGGTCTTGGCCTGGTCGCCGATGGCGATGGGCAGGGTGCCCTGGTAGGTGTAGCGTACGGTGACGTTGTCCTCCTTGGCCGTGAAGTTGACCACAATGTTGTAGGTGGCCGGGGACAGGGTGCGCTGATAGTAGCCGGTGGCGTTGGAGGTGACGGTGACGTTTTGGGCGTTCTGGTCGGGGGCCTCCACCACGTTGAATCGGATGGACGCCTGGGGGATGGTTTCGTTGGCATCGATGACCCCGTTGTTGTTTTCGTCGTACCAGGTGGCTCCCTTGACGGTGACTTTGGCCGGCACCAGGGATATGTTTTTGGTGGTCACCTCGTCGGGGATGATGCCCACCTGCTTACTGCCGCTGACCGTGTAGCCCTCCTTGGTCACGTTGATGGAGTAGGAGTCGGGTATGAGGCTCTCTATCCGGTACACGCCCTGGGCGTTGGTCTGGGCGGTCTTGCCGCTGATTTCTATCTTGATGTTGGACATGGGGGTGTCCACGCTGGCGTTGTACTTGCCGTCGCCGTCCTTGTCCCAGTAGACGGTGCCCATGACATCGCCCTTCTTGAGGTTGAAGGTACCGATGTCCCGTTTCCAGGTGTCGGAGCGGCGCATGGCGTCCGCCTCGCTGATGGGGGCCAGGGAGCCGGTGGCGTTGAAGGTTATTCTCTCGATGATGACCTTGTTCTGGCCGCTTCCCTGGGATACCACCAGGGTGATGTTGCCGGCCGGAGCGATGACCTGGAATTCGCCGTTTGCATTGGTCACCGCCACGTCGTGGGTGATGCCCTCGGATGTGTTGAACAGAGTGACGTTCTTCTGCACCTCCACCACGGCTCCCTGCAGGGGCTGGCCCTCGCTCTGGATGACGCCGGTAATCCGGGCGCCCTCGTAGTATTTGGCGATGACCACCGCCGGACAGCCGAAGCACAGGCTGCCCCGGGCAAAATACAGGGATTTCTGGTCGTTCATGGGAGAGATATATTCGGCGGTGAAGTGCTTGAGCCCCACGCAGGGCTGCATGAGCATGTACAGGTACTGGCGGTACTGCTGGGAGGCGCTCTGGTTATCGAATATCTCCCGGGGAACCGAGGAGCCCAGATAGGCCTTGTATACCATGGAGTTGTAGAACGCATCCTTGCGCACCGTCTGGGGGGTGAGCTGCCCGATTTGCTGAATCTCCAGGTTGGTCATGTCCTCTATCTCTTCCGGCGTGTACTTCTTGCCGGTCTGGGAGACGTAGAACAGCTGGAAGTAGTCGTCCTCAGAGGTCTCGTAGCCGAAGGTTCCCTTGTCCGCCAGGAAGGTGAACACGTTGAAGATGTTGATGTCGTAGCCCTCCACCCCGTAGTAGCGGATGCTGTTGCCGGTGGCATTCTGCATGCCGTGGTACAGCCAGGTGACCTCCTCGTCGCTGAGTTTGGTGATCATGCTGACCGCGTCGTGGTAGCGGGCGTTGTCGGCGGTCACCCGGTATATTTCTCCGCCGTATTTTTTGCCGATGACCTCGTTGTAGGTGGTGTTGGCATAGCCCTCGGGGTTCTCGATGATGGTGACCAGGTCCTGGCTCTTGTTGCCCAGGTGCTCCTGGAGCACGTCTCTGACCGCCTCGGAGAGCCGTCCGTCGTTCTCCTTGAGGTCGCCCTCGGCCAGGCGCACAATCCACACCGCCACCGCCTCTTTTTCGCTGGAGGCGGTCTGAAAGTTGGCCGCCGGGGGAATGCCGTCCTGGAAGTTGTCGGCCACCGTGGGATGGCGGCCCACGGCCACCTCGTAAAACCCGTAGTCCCACCAGGATATGATGGCCGGCCTGTCCACGTCGTCCAACTCCGCATCCTGCCGACTGAGCCACACGAAGGCATCGGTCCAGTAGGCCTCGGTGTGCAGGCCCAGGCCGAAGGCCCCCAGCTTGTCGCTGTCGAATTTCTGCTTCATGGTGGAGGGAAGGGAGGCGTCGAAGGCCATCCATCCATTGGGGATGAACAGCAGGAAAACCACGAAGAAGGCCCCCGCCACGTGGCGCACCTTGACCCCCTTCTTGATGCCGTACCAGCCGCCGCCCACTCCCTTGACGGCCTGCACCATGCTGTCGAAGTCTATCTTGTCGATGGTTATCCACAGCATCCAGCCGCCCAGAATGGCCATCAGGGGGACCAGGTTGTTGAGGAAACGCCCGGCGGTGGACAGCAGCACCGTCTCCACCATAAGCCAGGCCAGGAGCAGGAAGTAGTCACGCCGGCTGCGGTCCCTGAAATAGCGATACACCAGGAACGTGAAGCCCACCCAGGCCAGCATGAACAGCACCGGCCCGAAGGACATGACGTTGCGGCTGAAGTCGAAGGTGCTGGCCTCGGCGATGGTCAGGGAGACCTTTTTGCCGTAAATGCCGGAGCCGAAGATAACATCCGATATTTTGGTGAGCGGCTGCAGGGCGCTGACGGTGGTGTCCCGCAGGAGGTACAGAACCACCAGGGAGACGCCGCCCAGCCCGAAGATGGAGGGGATGGAGATGACCCAGGGTATGTTCTGCCGCCTCAGCCAGATGTAGATGACGCTGAACGCGGTCACCCCCAGGGCGATGACCAGTTCCGTGGTGAGAGCAAAGCCGTTCCGGTACCAGAACAGAGGGAAGGCCAGGGCGTAGCCGGCGAACAGGGATACCAGGGTGGCCCGGGGCACCTGGATATCTATCCTGGACATCAGAATGTCCATCACCATCTGGGCGATGGCATACACGGCAATCAGGGTGTATATGTACTGGGCTGCCACCCAGGTCAGGGACATGCCGGCCACGCATATGCCGGACATGAAGGCCAGGAGCACCGATTTCTGGGTCTGCCGCTCTGTCAGGCTGAGCGCCAGGAACATCATGGCGGAGGTGGTCAGCAGCAGCACAAAGGAATCGTGGTCGAACAGGGAATAGGCGGAGCCGTGACCGGAGCTCAGATGTATGGGAATGAGGGCCACCAGAAAGGCCCCCAGGAGGCCCGACTTGCGGTTGAACAGGCGGGAGCCGATGACGTACACCGGGAGCACCAGGAGGGCACCGTAGAGGGCGGGCAGAAACTGCATGGCATACCCCAGGGCCTCGGTCTCCCCCATCAGGGGAGACAGGAGCTTGCCCACGCCCACGGCAGCCATGTTGAACAGCGGGGGACGGCCACCTGAGCGGCCCAGAGGATAATTGAGCAGGGGGTCCTCCGTACCGTGGACTCCGCCCAGATAGGGATACTCTCCCGTCTCGGTCATTTCCTCAATGAGACGGGCGTTGTAGTAGGGGTCGGGACCGGCCAGATAGAACCGGTCGGTCAATGATTCTCCTTCCTCGTTAATGGCCACTCCCGAGGTGTAGTTGAAGTATGTATTGAAGAACAGCACGAGGAAAAATGCCGCAATGAGCAGCGGTACGGTCCACTTTTTGACGTTTATACCTGGGGCCATTATGTCACTCCCTCGGTAAATAGCCCCCCACATAAATATTTTATCCCACCCCTAAGAAAGAAGCAGGGGGGCGCCAGCAGCCGTCTTTCACCCCGTCCGGAGCGCAGAGCGTAAAAACATTTAAAGGCTCACCGCATAGGGTTACCATGAAGAAGGCAGTGGTGTTTCTCGTGTTGGGGGTTTTTGTGGCCAGTGGTACTT
>DSCA01000116.1 GCA_011049295.1 Thermoplasmatales archaeon | reverse complement strand
GGTCCGCCGCCCATGAGCATGGCCACGGTGGACGCCTCCAGAATCTCCTCCCGGCTGGCTCCCGCCTCCAGGCACTTTTTGACGTGGATGGCAATGCAGTATTTGCAGCGGGCGGTGATGGCCGTGCCTAGGGCGATGAGCTCCTTGGTCTTGGTGTCCAGCTTGTTGGGCTGGAGTACGTATTTCATGAACTCCTGGAAGTAGCGAACGGTTTCCTTGTTGCCCCTGGACAGTTCCTTCATGGCTTCCTGCACGTCGGCTATGCTATCTAACATTTCTCCCATAATTTCACCCACCGGTAATGCACTGCTGCCATTAATAATTTCGTATGGCCGTCTTCATGAACTCCCGCAGCACGGAGGTGGCATAGCACCCCTTGCGCAGGGAGAAGGAGAGACAGAGGCCGTCGGGGTGGCCGGTGAGCCGAATTCGGGGCACCGGGGACATGACGATGCGGCGCATGCCGGCGGAGGAGAGGCGGGGCAGGGCGGATATCACGAACTGCTCTTCCGCCAGGCCCTCCTCGGCCACCACCTGGCGCTCGATGTCCCCCATCCGCCCCCCGGCCCACCGGGTGTCATGCCCCACCAGGGGTGCCGTAGGGTAGCAGTTGCCCCGGGAAATCTGTCTGTTGATTTTGCGTATGTTGCGGCCGTCGACCGGTATGCCCTCCGGAGCCTGCATCTCGCCCCCTGCCTCCAGGGGAATGACGATGTCTCCCTCCACGGCCCGGTTGACGGCAATGCCTGCCTGCAGCCGCCGAGACAGAATCCGGTTGAACAGAAAGGACTGGTAGGCGTGCACGAACATCCGGGCCAGGTTTTCCGGGAGCCGATGCAGGGCTCCCCTCCAGTCTCCGGGATGCCGGGCCAGGTGAGCAATCAGGGTGCGCTCAAACTGCATGTGGGGAGGGTAGCGGTGGAGGGCGCCCTGGAAGTCGCCGGTGATCTGGAGATAGGAGCGGGCGGCGTGGTCGTCCGGTGACTCCCCCGGCAGGGGATGGGCGGCATAGGTCATCACCGCTCTTTCCAGGTCTCCGGCCACGATGTGCTTGCCCACCAGATGGGTGACGGGACGGATTATACCGAAGCGCTGGATGCCGAAGAAGTTGGGCACGCCGCCGGTGGATGCTATGCAGTCCTGGATGTCCTCTGCCCGGCCACCGTTGTGGTCGGGATTCCGGATGACCACGTGGAACCGGTTGCCCTCCAGCTGGCCCCGGTAGATGGGACGGGGGGCGGTGTACAGCACCTGGATGTACACGCCGGAAACGTCCAGGGCGGCTACCTGCGCTGGAGGGGCGGGAAACGACATCAGTTGGGTGGTGACCGCCCGTTTGTCCTTCATGCCGGCGAAGCCTATGGTGTGGCTGGGGATCCCGAGGCGGGCGGCTAGGGTCTGCAGCAGGGCGTTGGTCTCCCAGTTCCGGGCGGTGACCCGGGCGATGATGTGTTTGCCCTGGCCGGGGGTGGGGAGGCGGGATATCTCCTCCACCACAAAATCTTCCGGTGTGGCCTTGATGTGTCCCCCTATGCCGGCACAGGGGGTGGCGTAGACCTCCATGCCCACCGCCTGCTCCTCCGGCGAAGGGGTGGGTGTCTCCGAGGTGGTCCCCGGTGCGGCCATGCGACTAGGCCTCGAGAGAGTCCTGCAGGTGGGCCAGATCCTGCTGAAGTTCCTGGAGGGCCTGAAGGGCCAGCTTCTTGGCGGACCCCTTTTTGACCCGCAGGTAAAAGGTGGGATTGGACAGCAGGGGATGCTGGATGTCCCAGCCCGCATAGTCCACGTCCTTGTGGACCAGGAGACGCTGTTTCAGGGGGTTAAGAATGGTCTTGTCGGCAATGATTTCAAACACGAATTCCCTCTTGGTGTCCTTGACAACGTTTACTTCCATGATTCTCACTTCCAGTCCAGGTTTCCCTCTCCATAGTCGGCGGCTATGTGTCTTTCCTCCAGGCTTCCGCAGCGGGGGCATTCCAGCTCTGCCTTCTTGTCCCTGGCCACCTCCAGCTCCGCCCGGCACTGGGTGCAGTAGGACTTGATGACCCCCAGGTTTTTGCCGGCGGTGCTCAGCCTGATGTTGGCCCCGGCCTGGGTGACGGTGGCCCGCACCATGTCGCCGATTTTGAACTTGTCCTTGGCACTGGTCACATAGGCCTTGGCGATGTCGGGAACGGGGATGGCTGCATCCTTGTCTCCGGTGATATGCCGGTGTTTGCCCGCCACGTGCAGCACGTCCACCAGCACCAGCTTGTCCATCACGTGCTTGACCTCACAGATGACGGTGTCCCCGGGGTGCAGCACCACGGGCGTGCTGGTCAGAGGTGTGACCTCGGCCTGGGAGTTTTTTTTGTTCACCATGAAGGTACCCATCACGGTGCCCACGATGGTTCCGTTGACATCGGCGGTGCCCGCTCCGGGCAGCAGCTCCTCGGCAGTGGCCACTTTGTCGCCGGGAAAAACCAGCGTTCCTTCTTCTATCATCAGGCCAGTATACAAGGCGGGGATATAAATACATTGTCTATCCGACCACCTCGCCCACCACATGGGTGGGGGCGGTATGGGTCACCCTGGCCTCCACCACCCGGCCCAGGGGCCCCTCCGGAACGTGGAGGGAGCAGTAGGTGTCGGTCTTGCCCAGCACCACGTCGCCCAGCCGCTCCAGCAGCAGAGCCCGGACGGTGGTGCCCACCAGCCCGGCATGGCGGGCCAGGGTCACCCGGTCTGCCACCTCGGACATCAGGCGGGAGCGCTGCTTGGCCACTCGGGTGGATACCCGGCCCGGCAGGGTCTTGGCCGGGGTGCGGGGGCGGGCCGAAAAACGGGTTACGTTGACCACGTCCGGCTTCAGCTCCTCCAGTACCCGGCAGGTGTCCATAAACTGATCCTGGGTTTCCCCGGGAAATCCCACAATCACGTCGGTGGCCAGGCTGACCTGGGGAAGGCGGGAGCGCACGCTCTCCACCACCTCCATGAACTGGGCCACGGTGTGCCTCCGGCGCATGTCCCGCAGGACGGCGTCGCTGCCCGACTGCAGGGGAAGATGGAGGAAGCGGTACACCTTGGGCAGGGACAGCACCCTCACCACCTCCTCCAGCCGCTGCCCGGCGGTTGCCGGATGCATCATGCCCACCCGGATGCGGAAATCGCCCTCCAGGTCCGATATATGCCCCACCAGGGAGGCCAGAGAGGCCCCGGTGTCCAGGCCGTAGGCGGCCGTATCCTGGGCGGTGAGGCGCAGCTCCCGGCATCCCCGCCGGACGGCCTCCCCGGCCGCGGCCACCAGCCCCTCTTCGCTGTACGAGGTCAGCCACCCCCGGGCCAGCCGGGTGATGCAGTAGGAGCAGGCCTGCCGGCAGCCGTCGGCGATGGGAATGCTCAGGCGCAGCCCCATGCGGCGGGGCAGCCGGGCCTTGTCCGCCTCCCCCCCGGGGCCCTTCCGGCCTGCCAGCAGGTCGGCGACGGTGTGGATGGAGCGGGGAGGGAGGACGGGGGCATCTGGTGCCACCTGGCGGGTGAGCAGGGGGAGAGCCGCCGGCAGGCAGCCTCCCACCACCACCCGCTTTCCCTGGCTCTGCAGGATGTGCAGCCGGTGGAGCATGCGCTGCTGGGTGGTATCGATGACGATGCAGGTCATGAGGACCACCACCTCCGCCTGCCCGGGGCTGTCCACCACCGTGTGGCCCTGCTGCTCCAGCACGCCCTGCACCATGGCCGCGTCACCCTGGTTGGCGGCGCAGCCGTAGGTTTCCACGCACACCCGCATGGTTTCTCATGGCCGGGTGCTAAAAAAACCTTTGCTCAGGCGGGGCAGCCACAGGTGTCACCTGTGCGGCACTACTTTTTAATAGGCCCAACACATTGCCCTCTTCATGGCCCAGACCATCATAGAAAAAATTTTTCAGGAGCATTCAGAGGACCAAGTGGCCCCGGGCAGGGTCATCTGGCTGGACCTGGACGTGAGAACCGCCCGGGACTTCGGGGGTCCCAACGTGGTGAAGCACCTGCGAAGGCAGTATCCCCAGGGGGAGCAGGTGGCCGACCCTCAGCGGACCTATTTCACCTTTGACCTCAGCGTGCCCGCCAAGACCATCAAGTATGCAGTCAGCCAGCAGGTCTGCAGGACCTTTGCCCGGGAGACGGGCACCGCGGTCTTTGACGTGGACGAGGGCATCGGCACCCATGTGCTCATGGAAAAGGGTATTGTTACCCCCGGAAGCACCGCGGTGGGCACCGACAGCCACTACAACATCCTGGGGGCCATCGGGGCCTTCGGCCAGGGAATGGGGGACCAAGACATCGCCTTTGCCTTCAAGACGGGCAGAACCTGGTTTGAGGTGCCGGCCACCATGCGCATAGACGTGGAGGGCACCTACACCTGGCCGGCAACCGCCCGTGACCTGACCTTCGCTGTTATGGGCCAGCTGGGCTCCTCCGGCATGCTGGGCAAGGCCGCGGAGTACTACGGCCCCGCCGTCGATGCCCTGAACGTGGACGGACGGGTTACCCTGGCCTCCCAGACCACGGAGATGGGAGGCATCATCGCCTTCATTCCCCCCAACGACGAGGTGCTCAACTGGGTAAGCTCCCGGGCCGGACGGGAGGTGCGGGGGGTCTATGCCGACCCCGATGCTACCTACGAAAGCACGGTCACCGTGGACGTGCAGGACCTGGAGC
>DSCA01000122.1 GCA_011049295.1 Thermoplasmatales archaeon | reverse complement strand
GGTGGACGAAAACCCCCGCATGGGGGGACAGCTCGTCAAGCAGACCCACAAGTTTTTCGGCTCCCGGGAGGAGCGGGCAGGAACCCGGGGAATAACCATTGCTGCCGAGCTGGAGGAAGAGGCGCTCCAGTTGGCCCGGGAGGGACAGATGACCATCCTCCTGGATACCAGCGTCTTTGGATACTACGGCGGCCAGGGAAGTCACCGGCTCACCGCTGTCAACAAAATGGCCCAGGTGATGTACGTCCTGCAGGCCCCCACGGTCGTCTTCAGCTGCGGGGCCCAGGAAAACATGCTGGCCTTTCCCGGCAACGACCTCCCCGGGGTCTACGGGGCGGGCGGGGTTCAGACCCTGATGAACGTCTACGGCATCATGCCCGGCCGGCGGGTGCTCATGGTGGGAGCGGGCAACGTGGGCCTCATCGTTTCCTATCAGCTGCTGCAGGCGGGGGTGGCGGTGGACCGGGTGGTGGAGGCCATGCCCCGCATCGGGGGCTACCATGTGCATGCGGCCAAACTCCGCCGCCACGGCGTCCCCATCTATACCTCACATTCCGTCAAAGAGGTCTATGGAGGAGACCGGGTGGAGGGGGCCATCGTGGTCCGGCTGGACGAAAACTGGCAGCCGGTGAAAGGCAGCGAAGAAGACGTCCCCTGCGACACGGTGTGCCTGGCCGTGGGGCTCACCCCCAGCGCCCAGCTGCTGTTTCAGGCCGGTGTGCACCGCGCCTACATACCGGAGGCAGGCGGTCACGTGGCCATCCACGACCAGGTCATGGAGACCTCGATTTCCGGAATCTTCGTGGCGGGAGACACATCGGGCATAGAGGAGGCCTCCACGGCCATGGTGGAGGGGAAAATAGCCGGACTGGGGGCAGCCATCCACCTGGGGCTGGCTGAAGACGGCCGAGACGCCCTCATCTCCTACCAGTCAACACTGCAGGCCATGCGAGAGGGGCCCTTTGGGGCCAAGGCTCGAGCGGCCAAGGAGAAAATACTCCAGGAGGCATCCCATGCGGGAGTATGAAAAAACCGGCGTGCTGAGCGTGGACCACCTGCGTCTCCCCTCAGAAGAGCACCTCGCCAGGGGGGTGGCGGTCATTGAATGCGTGCAGGACATTCCCTGCAACCCCTGCGTCGACGCCTGCCCGGTACAGGCCATTTCCATGGAGAACATCAACGCCCCGCCCCAGATGGACTACGAGGCGTGCATAGGCTGCGGACAGTGCGTGGCCGTCTGTCCCGGACTGGCCATTTTCCTGGTCAAGGTGGACGACGGCCGGGGCTGGGTGACCCTGCCCTACGAGATGCTGCCCGTCCCCGGGCAGGGAGACCAGGTGACGCTCGTCAACCGGGAGGGGGAGGAGGTGGGCAGGGGCACGGTCACCAAGGTAGTCAAGCGCAGAGACACCTGCGTGGTCACCGTGGAGGTGCCACCGGCGCTGGCCATGCAGGTGCGGGCCATACGGGTGAAACCATGACCATCATCTGTCGATGCGAGGACGTGAGCGAAGAGGAAATCATGAAGGCGATCGAGGAAGGCTGCCGGACGCTGGACGAGCTCAAGCACCGGCTGCGCCTGGGTATGGGTCCCTGCCAGGGGCGCACCTGTCTCCCCCTGGCCGCCCGCATCCTGGCCCGGGAGACCGGGCAGACCATGGCGGATGTCCAGATGCAGACCAGTCGTCCTCCCGCCGTTCCCGTGGCCCTGGGCCTTCTGGCGGGTGATAGCCGTGATTGAGCGGGCGGACGTGGCCATCGTGGGTGGGGGCATAAACGGCTGCGCTCTGGCCTACGAACTGTCCCGGCGGGGAGCGGAGGTGGCAGTGGTGGAGCGACGTTCCCTGACCTCGGGGGCCACCGGACGGTGCGGGGCCGGGGTGCGTCAGCAGTGGTCGGCCCGGGAAAATGTCACCCTGGCCATGCAGAGCGTGGAGATATTCGAGCAGCTGAGCCAGGACCTGGGGGCGGACATCGGCTTCCGACAGGGCGGCTACCTGATCGCCGTGCACGACGAGGAGGACCTGCGGCAGGCGGAAAAAAACGTGGCCATGCAGCGCTCCCTGGGCCTGGAGGTAGACATTCTTTCACCTCATGAGGTCACGGAAATAGTGCCCATACTGGACGTCGAGGGCATGCGGGCCATAGGGGCCACCTTCTGCCCCACCGACGGACACGCCGACCCCTTCAAAACCACCTATGCCTATGCGGAGGCCGCCCGGCGACAGGGCGCCCATTTCTATCGCTTCACCACGGTGACCGACATCCTCACTGATCAGGGGTCAGTGACCGGCGTGCGCACCGACAGAGGAGATCTCTCTGCCCCGGTGGTGGTCAACGCGGCCGGTGCCTGGTCCAAGCAGATTGCGGCCATGGCCGGCGTGGAGGTCCCCAACGTACCCTACAAAAAGGAGATCATCGTCACCGAGCGTATGGCCCGGGTCTTCGACGCCATGGTCATCTCATTCAGGGACGGCATCTATTTCAGCCAGCAGGACGAGGGACAGGTGCTGGGAGGCATCCCGCCCCCGGAGACGGTCACCGGCTATCACCTGGAGCCCACGTTTTCCTTCCTCCAGCACATGGCGGCCACCCTGGCCCGCTATGCGCCGGTGTTGAGTCACATCAACGTGATTCGCCAGTGGACCGGGTTCTACGATGTGACCCCTGATGCACGACCCATTCTGGGGCCCGTCGAGGGCCTGGAGGGTTTCATCCAGTGCCACGGCTTTTCCGGCCACGGATTCATGCTGGCCCCCATGGTGGCCCGGCTGCTGGCCGACCTCATCGTTGACGGTGCCGGCTCCCCCATTCTGGAGAGCCTGAATCTGGCCCGCTTCGAGGACATGGACATCGAGCAGGAGCACTCAGTGGTGGGATAAAAATAAAAGAAGAAGGGGGAAGAGGGTTGGTTTTATTCTATGCCCAGCACCAGGGGTCCCAGTACCAGCCCCTCCGCGGATTTTGAGGCGCCTTCCACCTGTACCCGGATGGTGGCTCGGCCGATGCCGAAAATGAAGCCGCTCTTGATTTCGGCCTCGCCGCCAGCGGGCACCGTCACCGCTCCCGTCTTTTCCTTTCCGATGAACACGGGTCCGTCGAAGGTGATGCTCCACTCAGCGTTTTCCGCGTCTCCGCTGCCGCTGTTGGTGACGGTGGCCGTCACGCCAAATCCGCCGGAGATGGTGGCCACGTTGAGCAGGGGACCGGGGGCTGCCACTTCGTCATAGTAGAGGTCAGAGTTACCATTTCGGGTGTCTGCCCACAGGGTCCCGGATCGGGAAAGGTCTGCTGCGGCATAGGTGGAATAGGTGGTCTCCACGGTGCCGTCCTGGTCGTTGACCTGCTCGGGCTCCGTCCAGGTTGCTCCGCCGTCCTCGGTGGTGGTCACATACAGGTTGCTGTTTTTAACAAAGATGGCAATGGCCTGGTTGCTGCCCGTGTGTATCACCTTGGGGTACAGCTCGCTGTCCTGGCTGGCGGCGATGGTGCTGGTCTGGATGGTCTCCAGACCGTCGCTGGAATAGTAGCAGGTAATATCCTTGTTGGGGGAGCCGTACTGGCTGGTCTGGGCTACAATGACGACGTTGTTGTTGTAGGCGGAAATGTCCAGGTATTCCACGCTCACCGCCGAATCGTTGATGTACACGTCTCCCAGTCCGGGGTGGATGGGGTAGCCCTGGTACTCGTCCCAGGTGCCGAAGTCAAAGACGCTGATGTACACGTTGTACAGGCCGGTCTGCTCGTCCAGGTAGTTCCAGGTGGGATAGGCGTAGTGGGTGGCGGGGTCGGCATCCATGGAGGTGGATGTGCAGCCCTCCAGGGTGAAGTCGCTGTCCACCGAGGTGAAGGTGTAAATCCAGGCCGTTCCATCCTCAGTTGCCTGATAGGAGAAGAATGGAGTGTCCACCAGACCGGAGCCGTGGTTGCCGATAATGGATATACCGCCGTAGGCGTAGTCCTCCACACCGTTGTCGCAGCCAATGTTGACCGCCTTGAAGTCTGTATAGCCGGAGCCCACGTCGGCCCAGTCCCAGTAGACCATGGCGTAGTTGTCAAAGTCGGTAGGATTTCCCACCTCCATGACGTATAACTCGCTGCCGTCCGATGCCGAGGGATTGGGCACCATGGTGCCGAAGAATCGCGTGCCCTCGCCCCAGTAGTCAACGTCCGGGTATTCCGGGGTGTCAATCTGCCAGGCCACGGCGTTATCTGCCCAGGTGGTACCGCCGTCATTGGAGCCGGTGAAATAGGCGTTGTAGCCGGAGCCAAAATCGGCAATCATTCCCACGAACAGGTTCCCCGAGCCGTCACTGGCGATGGCCGGCTGGATTTCCAGGCCTTCCCCGGCGGTCACCTGGACGTCTGTCCCCAAGGTGGCAGCAGCCATCAGCGGGTGAGCCACCGGAGCAGTTACGGTATCTACGGTGTGCCGCTCGGTGCACAGGTCCATGCTGACCGCGCCTCCGCTGGTTCTGCTGACTTCCAGGGTTGCTTGAGAGGTATCCTGCTCAGCTGGTAACCCATTAAAAGCAGCGTTTACCGGTAACAGCATGGCGACCACTGCTACCGCATACAATGCATATTTTGCTTTGCTTGCACTTTTCATGTTGGTGCCTCCAGGTGTTAATATCGAGGGCTTTGAATAACTCCCATAATTTTCACATTTCCCGTTCCCGCATGCATCTGGCCC
>DSCA01000161.1 GCA_011049295.1 Thermoplasmatales archaeon | reverse complement strand
GGAGAAGGCGGCATGCCCCCCGGTGGCATGGGTGGAATGGGCGGGATGGGCGGCATGGGCGGGATGGGCGGCATGCCCCCCATGTAAAGCGGGCAGGATTTGCCCTCCCTCTTCCCCCCTTCTCCCCATCTTTTTTATACCCGCTTGCTTTTTGCATCCCATGCATCCGGTCAGGGACATCGAAGTGGGCGAGACACAGACCGCAGACCGGCTGGTGCGCCAGATGTACGAGGCAGGGGGCTTCACCGCCAAGAAGGTGGCAGAGGGAGTAGATCTGCTGGAGAGCATGGTGCGGGAGGACTACACCGTGGCTCTCTCCTTCCCCGCCTGCATCACCGCCACCGGCACCCGGGGAGTCATCCGGGAGATGGTGAAGCGCAACCTGGTGGACTGCATCATCACCACCTGCGGCACCCTGGACCACGACCTGGCCCGGGTGTGGCGGGACTACCATCACGGGTCCTTCGAGATGGACGACGTGGAGCTGCACCGGAGGGGGGTCAACCGGCTGGGCAACGTGCTGGTTCCCACCGACAGCTACGGCACCATCATCGAGGAAAAAATGCAGGACTGGCTGGCGGACATGGGGGCGGAGAGGGACACCTGGAGCAGCCGGCAGCTGTGCGCCCAGCTGGGGCGGCGCCTGGACGAGAGCAGCATTCTGTACTGGGCCTGGAAAAACCAGGTGCCGGTGTTCATCCCGGGAATCACCGACGGGGCGGTGGGCTCCCAGATCTGGCTGTACGCCCAGTCCCATCCCTTTCACCTGGACGTCCTGCAGGACGAGCAGGACCTGGCCGACCTGTTTTTCCGGGAGGAGGGCAAGATGGGGGCCCTGATTGTGGGGGGCGGCATCGCCAAGCACCACCTTATATGGTGGAGTCAGTTCCGGGGAGGGCTGGACAGCGCGGTGTATGTGACCTCGGCGCCGGAATGGGACGGCTCCCTGTCCGGGGCCCGGCTCCGGGAGGGCATCTCCTGGGGCAAGCTCCGGGAAACGGCCCGGCAGGTGACTATCGAGGGCGATGCCACCGTGCTCCTGCCCCTGATGGCTGCGGCCCTCCTGGAAAGGTTGAGCGTTCGATAACTGTTCCAAATGGTTTATAAAATACCACACGCTAACGGGCAGTAGATGAAAGCGACCATGCGCCGGATGATTCCAGTCGGGGCACTGGGGGTATCCGTGCTGCTGCTCACGGGAGCGGTGGCGGCCATCCCCCTCAACGACGGTGACGACCGATACTTTTACGTGGGAGAGTTCCGGCAGTATGAGGCCAGCGGCATCCAGGGAACCTACGCTCTCTCCGGCCTCCAGGGCTGCGGCATCAGCGTCTACACTGCCGACGGGTCCCACCTCCTGGACATCACCTACCGGGCTGACCACATTGACATCTCCCTGCAGGTGCTGGAGAATACCGTGCTCAACAAACTGCTGGAGAAGGAGCAGTGGCTGGAGCAGTATATGCGGGATATCGCCTTTCAGCACCTGTCCTTCGAGCAGCCGGAGATTCGCTTCACCTACGGCAACTGCACCATCGAGATGCACGACAGCTCCATCACCTTTCTGAAAATCTATACCACCGGGCCCATCGTGTTCTCGGGCCTGTGCGACTACACCCTCAACCACTCCGCCGGCCACGTGGTGCAGGTAACCAAGGAAAACTTTTCGGGAGCCATCATGAGCAGTCAGCCCCTGTGCGTGCACGACGGCACGGTCATCGCCCAGAAGGTGGCCATGTTCCGGGGAAGCACCGCCTCCTCGTCCCAGGAGCGGCAGAAAACAGAGACCGTGGAGAGGGCCCTCGAGGCGGGCCTGCTGGGAGCAGAGATAACGGTGGTGCGGGCCGACGGCGGCTACCGCACCGATGCCATCTCCTATTTCAACAACGTCACCATCCGGAACGGAACGCTGAACCCGAACCGGGCGGAGTTCACGGTAAGCGGCGACCACTATGCCACCGGCAAGACTGTCAAGATAAACATGGGCAAGGACGTCCTGTCCTCCCGCGACCTCCAGGTGCTGTTCGACGGGGAGCCCATTCCCCTGGCCGACGACTTGGAGGACGTGCTCAACCCCGACGACGACGGACTGCAGCCGGAATACGTGATGGTGAACGTCACGGCGGGGGACGGCGGAGAGTTCTTCCTGCTGGTGAGCATTCCCCACTTCAGCGAGCACACCATTACCGTGGAGTCCGTGCTCCGCAACCCGGTCTTTCTGGGACTGGCCGCGGTGGGCGCCCTGACCGTGGTGATGGTGGCCAGCTGGGCCCTGTTCCGGAAGCGGTAAAAGAGGCTAGCTAGTCCTCCTCACTGCGGGGATGCAGCGAGGTCCAGGTGTCCACGAACCGGTCCACGGCGTCGTCCACAAAGGTTTCCTGGTAGGTAATAAGGTTGTTGACCACCTGCTCCTCGTCGGTGATGCGATAGGCGGTTTCCCGGCCCAGAGAGATGGGCTCCACCATGCCGGCGTCAATCATTTTTTTGAGATGAAAGGAAACCGTGGAAGGGGACTTGCCCACGGCCCGGGCCAGGTTCTTGTGAACGGCCTCCGGGTGGAGGAGGAGGTGCAGGGCGATGTCCCTGGGCGTCTTCTGGCGGAGGAGGGCGATAATCCGTTTGTCTTCGCGGCCCACCGTGCGGGTGGCAAAGTAGCGGGTGTAGCGACCGTCTTTGCGGGACACCACCAGGTCCCGCTTCTCCATGTAGTGCAGGTGATAGTCCAGGGTGCTCAGGGACATGTCCAGTTTGCGGGCCAACTCGCGCTCATGGAGCCCGGGATACCTCACAATGGTGGTGTAGATGTCCCGGCGGGTCTCCAGCGCCAGCGAGTCCTCTTTTATCATGCCCCATGTCTCCCCGGTTTCTATCGCTTGGCCACCGTAAGATACAGAAACACGATGATGAACAGGTCCAGGACGATCAGGCCGGTGCTCTGCTCCGCCCGCTCCGCCAGCAGCAGCGCCCCCTTCAGCACGAACACCGAGAAGGCGGCCACCAGAAACAGCATCTTCAGGCTCCGAAGGCGCAGGTAGGAGGTGAGAGACACCAGGAGCAGCAGCGTAGCCAGGCCGGCCATGACAATGGACGAAAATACCACGATTTCCTCTATAGTAACACCCTGGTGTGATTATCGGTGGATGCTATAAAAATATTGTGCGTTGTCCGGGCGTTCGATGATTGTCTTATATCTTTCGATGTTTGTCGGAGAGCCTTTATAAGCAAGAAGAGCGCTGTTGCTATTGGGGGATAGAAAGAGGGTTTCCCTCCTCTCTCTTTTGCAATCACCGCCTCTTCATCCCCCTTGCCTCCCTTTTTGTACCTGTGAAGAAAAATATGACAACCACGATACGACAATGTTTAAATAGACGGTGGAGTCCCCGGACCGCCCTTTTATAGGCCTCCCCCATGGTGATCCATGCCCCGGACCGGAACCGCGTCGCTGCCCCTGCACGGGGGCAGGGCGCCCCGCTGGCTGTTCGATCGCATGGTACGCCTGGCCGAGGGCATAGCCGATGTCATGACCTACGAATACGGGCGGCAGCGTTTCCTCCACCTGCTGGCCGATCCCTTCTGGTTCCAGGCCCTGTCCTGCGTGCTGGGATTCGACTGGCACTCTTCGGGCACCACCACGGTGACCTGCGGCGCCTTGAAGGAGGCGCTGGGCCCCCAGCACGGAATGTGCGTGGCCGGGGGCAAGGGAGCCCGGTCCAGAGACACCCAGGAGGAACTTGTCACCCTGGGCAGCCGGTTCAACCTGCGCAGCGACGTCATCCAGGATGTGCAGTACGCCAGCCGGATGGCGGCCAAGGTGGACAACGCCGCCGTGCAGGACGGCTACGACCTGTACCATCACGTGGCCGTGGTCACCGAAGACGGGGACTGGGCGGTCATCCAGCAGGGGATGAACACCGACGCCGGCTACGCCCGCCGCTACCACTGGCTGTCCGACGGGCTGCAGGACTTCGTATGTGAGCCCCATATCTCAGTCATGGGAAAAAGGGGTCCCACCCTGAATCTGACCGCCCGGGAAAGCGGGGCGGCGCGCAGGGTGGCCGTGGACGTGGTCAACGACGGGCCGCGCCACCTGCTGCGGGACTGGGCCCGGCTCACCATCCCCCCTGCCCAGACCACCCTGGACGGGGAGCGGGGGCGGGGGCAGCCCCACCTCCACATGCCCCGCACCATCAACTGGAACCTGCTCCAGGGAATCTACAACTTCCAGCCCCGCACCTACGAGGAACTGCTGTCTTTTCCGGGGGTGGGACCGGCCACGGTGCGGGCCCTGGCCTACATCTCCGAGCTCCTGCACGGCGCTCCCTCCTCCTGGAAGGACCCCACCAAGTTTTCCTTCGCCGTGGGGGGGAAGGACGGCGTCCCCTACCCGGTAAACCGGCGGGCCATGGACGAGGCCACCGATCTCATCAAGCAGGGCATCCAGGAGGCAAGGGTGGGGCAGCGGGACCGGCTGCGGGCCATCAAGCGCCTGAAGACGCTGGTGCCCGCCTAGTACAGTACTTCGGAATGTGGGGTTTGAAGCAGTTCATTTTTGCTGATTTTTGCAGAATCAGCAAAACGGAGCCGGGGTGTATCCGGCTCCCCATCGCTCGTCTGTGGCACCAGATCCCGCCGTATTCACGCATTACCATGGATACGGGGGCTGGCCACTGCTCAGCAGCAGGCACAAAAAGGTACTTCAGGTGTCCCTTTTATCATCCCGATGGTGCGTTGAAGAAGATGACCTTTCT
>DSCA01000133.1 GCA_011049295.1 Thermoplasmatales archaeon | reverse complement strand
GCCTCCTCCGGCGACCGGGTCTCTACCTCCTCGGCAAAATGGTTCACCATGTGCAGCGCATAGGCTATGCCCAGCGCCGCCAGCAGGGGGATGACGGCAATCACCGTGGGCGCGAACTCCACGGGCATCAGGCCGATGGTTCCAAAGGTCAGGCCCACCGCGTAGGCAATGGGCACCACGGAAATAATCACCGCCTTCATGCTCCGGTGGAAGGCCAGAATGGTGAGCACCAGCAGCAGGGCGGAGATGATAATCACGGGATAGATGCGCTGCATCACCCAGTCCACAGTTTCCTTGTACATGGTCACCGCGCCCGTGGCGGTCATGTCGGATTCCACGGTGGTTCCCAGCAGTGGATAGACTTTGGTTTCCAGCACCCGGTCGGCATCGATGGACTTGTTGGTGGTGACCATGATGATGGCGTTTTTGTTGTCCCTGCTTACGAACTTGTACCTCATTTCCTCCGGAATGAGTTTCAGGAGGACGTCTACGTGACACTGGCTGTCGGGGATTCGGTCCTCTCCAATCACCGGAAAAATGGCGTTGGTATCCCGGAGGAGCGATGCAATGCTGGAGGAATAGTTAAGGTCGCTGTCTCCCCCCTCGGGAATCAGGGCATCCTGCAGGGCATTTATTTCTTTGAGCGTGGCCACGTTGGTGACGTTGTTGTGGGCATCCACGTAGATGATGATGGAGTCCACGGACCAGTTGGCCCGAATGTGGTTCAGGATCTCCACCGTGGGCTGCCCGGAGGGCATGTACAGCTCGATGTCCGAAGAGATGGTGACGTTGAGGGCCTGGCTGGAAATCAGGAGCGTGATAAGGGTAAAGATGAGAATGGTGAGTTTTGGTCGCCTGATTAGGATATCGTACTGCATGGGCACCCCTAAATAACCGGTTATTGCTAATTGAGGTAATCTATTTAAAATTACCTAAATTTAGGGCGACCGCCTTTTTTTCCGGACCAGCAGGAGCACCGCCAGGAGGGCCAGGGCCACGGGTACCGCCTCGAATCCGGGAGAGGAGCCCCCATCGGAGCCGGCCACGGTTACGGTTTTGGTGGCGGTATGGGTCTGGCCGTAGTTGTCCACCACGGTCAGGGTCACCGTGTATTCGCCCTGTTTGCCAAAGGTGTGGGTCACCACCCGTCCGGTGTCGGTGTATCCGTCGTCAAAGTCCCACTGATAGAGCACGATGCTGCCGTCAGGGTCGCTGGAGCCGCTGGCGTCAAAGGACACCACGTCTCCCACCTTGGGGGCTGCCTTGTCCACGGTAAAGGATGCCGTGGGCCCGATGTTCTCTTCTCCCTCGTACTTGTAATCCACCAGCTGCAGGTTGAATTGCTGGGCTGAGGAGCTCCCGATGATTCTCTCAATCATGCCCTTGTTTTCTGCCCACTTGATGACCGTGTTGTTGATGGGTATGATCTCTCCAATGAAGGGAACGTAGTCGGTCTGTATGTCGTATACCTCGTTGTCCCCGCTGCCCGACACCCGGGTGCACTTGAAGGTAAAGGAGATGGGGGTGGTGCTGGGCTGCCCCCCCATGTAGGTGGAGGTGGCCTGGCTGCTGGCCGTCCACTGCTCCCCATTCTGAACGGGGAAGTCCATGAAGTCAAAGGGTGGGTCATACACGGTCTGGGTGGTAATGTAGGGGGGAATGTTGGGAATGTTGATGCTGATGTTCAGCTGGATGTCGGTTTCCACCACTGCCAGGTCCGCGGTAGTGAAGGTGCTGGTGCCGCTGGCGTCAAACTCAAAGTTGCCGCTGAACTGCTGCTGGCCAAATTTATAGGTGAAGGTGCCGGTGAGCCTGCTGGTCACGCTGGCCACGTAGCATCCCACCAGTTTCCCCTCGAACTCGCGTACCTCCACGTCATTTACCCGGATGTTGAGGGTGACGGTGGAGTCGATGGAGGACTCCATAGTCTGGTTTTCAAAAACCATGGAGGCAGTGCCCACATAGGAGCCACTGTATTTCCAGAAGTCGCCAGTGCTCCAATTGGGCTTGTCCAGTTCCGCGCTGGCTAACGGCAGCACCAGGATGACCAGAATGAGGGGAAGGTATTTCAGCTTCATGTTCTCTCCCTGTTATGGTGCACTTACATATATTTTTTTTGCCCAGGATAGGCCTCGTAGAGGGTGCGGGCAGCTATCTCGCCGGCCAGGTTGGCCTTCATGTCCGCTGCCGGTTTGTCGCTGTTGGCCAGCACCCACATCAGCTTCACCAGGGCGGTTTCGGGCAGCATGTCCTCTCCGCCGATGACCCCGGAGCGTAGCAGTTTTCTGCCCGTGGCGTAGACATTCAGGTTGACCCGTCCCCACAGGCACTGGGTGGCCATCACCACCAGGGTTCCCTGCTCCACCAGGTCCCCTATGACCGGAACCCATGACTCGTGGACGTGGCCCAGGCCGGTGCCGGCGACCACCACCCCGTCCTTGCCCTGGGCCAGACGGGCGAAGTCGTGGGGGGGCATCCCGGGATAAAAGGGGACCAGTGCCACGTTGGTGTTGAGGCCGGTGCGGGCCCTGGTTTCTCCCTGGCCGGCGCCCCGGTAGGGACCGACGAAGCGGACGTCGTCCTCCACGTATCCCAGAGGAAGAGCGTTGATGGACTGGAAGGCATCCCGCCGGGAAGCGTGCATCTTGCGGACCTTGGTTCCCCGGTGAATGGTGCCGTATTCGGGGGAGGGAGTCCCGTGCATGACCACGGCCACCTCTCCCAGGTCGGTAAGGGCGGTCTTGACGGCGGCCATCAGGTTGAGTCCGGCGTCGCTGCTGGGCCGGTCGGAGGAGCGCTGGGCGCCTACCAGCACCACCGGTCCCGTGAGGCTGTCCAGCATGAAGGACAGGGCGGCCGCCGTGTAGCCCATGGTATCGGTGCCGTGGGAGACGACCACTCCCGCCGCCCCCTCCCGGAGCTCCTCGGCCACGGCCTCGGCCAGCACCTGCCAGTCGGCGGGCACCACGTTTTCGCTCAGCTTCTGGGCCACGATGCGGGGCTGCACATTGCAGAGGGAAAAAATCTCGGGCACGGACAGGGCCAGCTCCTCTGTGGTGGTGGCCGGGTGCACCGCTCCGGTCTGGTACTCCACGTAGGAGGCAATGGTTCCCCCCGTTCCCAGGAGAGCGATGGAGGGCTTGGTGCCATCGCGGGGTATGCTCCCCTCCCGCGATTCTGGCGGAGAGCGTTTTTCCACAAGCCTCAGGTGGGTATGGTCATCAATGGCTATGCCGATGTTGTAGCCGTCATCCAGCTTGAGGGTCACCACGTCGGGATGGCTGAAGGAGTGGTGGGGCATGAGCACGCCCTGATAGTGCTCCCCCCGTTTGTCGATGCTCACGTAGTCTCCTTCGCTGGCTCCCATCTCCTGCAGCCTCCGGGCCACCGCATCGCTGCGCATGGGAACCAAACCTCAGACGCTATTTAGTTTTTGTTCCCTGACGGCGCCGGTAGTACAGGTAGGCGCCTGCCGCGCCCAGCATCGCCGCGGCCAGAAGCACCAGGACCGGGGTCCAAGTGAATGCTTCTTCGGCGTGGGGGTAGGCAGTGGCTCCGTAGAGGGCGTGGCCGCCCACCGTCACCTCGCCGTAGGCGAGGGGCTGCACGTCTTCCGGGGCCCAGTGGTTTGCACTGCTGTACTCGGTACTGGGTACCCATACACGGAGGTCGGGGTCGCCGAACAGAACCACGTTTTCGTAGTTGTCCCACCACCACTGCGGAGGCTCGGTGATGTACAGGATGCCCACGTGGCCCATTCCCTTGACGTAGGCCTCGCCGATGGTGCCTCCCAGAATGATGTCCCGGGGGATGGACTGCCGCCACACCGTTCCGTACCAGGAGGTGGGCCAGGGGTCCTGCACCTGGAAGACGGAGCCGTGCCTGACCAGGGAGAGATGGAAGTAGGTATTGGAGGTCTGGCAGATGCTGGTGATGAAGCCCATGGAATGCAGGTTGTCCAGTTGGGCCTCTATCTCGGTGGCATTTTTGTCCACATACTGATAGCGGGAGAAGTACACGGAGCCTATCACTCCGTCGTATCGGTCGTCCACCGCAAAAGGCTCCAGAAAGGGAATGACGCCGTTCAGCCATTCCCGCACCGGCTTACGGGCCAGCGACCAGTCCATGCCCGTTTTGAGAGGAATAAGGGGAATCTTGATGTTGGTGAAGGGGATGGTCCCCACCACGTCCATGGACATGGTGTCCGGCTCCTCCGTCGAGCCCAGGTACCATTCGTAGCCCCGCCAGGGGTTTTCGTCTCGCACCGCCCCGGCGAAGATCCGGAGAATAGCCGCCAGAGGGTCGTAGCTGCTGAACCCCACATCCGGCTCCCAGAACAGGGTGGAGCCGCCGTCTTCGTGCAGGCCGTGGGAGCCGTGAATCCACATAACTACCCCCTGGTTTAGGTTTTCGGCCACCGCTTCCAGGGTGGTGGAAAAGGCCACGTCATAGCCTCCACGCCGGAGGTAGGTGGGTACCACCTCCGTCTCCGTCATGTCCGGAAATATGGCTCCCTCCACTCCCAGATATTTTTCTCCCAGACCCTGGTCGATGGGGTCAAAGGTATAATCGTAGCCGGGGGTCAGGCCGTCGGCGCACTGATACACCGAGCCGTAATATTCTCCCCCTCGCTCGTTGAAACGATGCTTGTGGGTGACGAAGGAGCACAGCACCGGATACACCATGTTTTCCTCCTGAGAGGGGCGCTCAATGACCAGGGTGTTGGCGGCCGGACTCCGGAGTACGCCGGTCGGCTTCCGGG
>DSCA01000128.1 GCA_011049295.1 Thermoplasmatales archaeon | reverse complement strand
TGGTCACGTTGGCCCATATCTCCCACTCCCCCTGCCGCCACCACCAGAAATGCAGGGGGGCCACCTGCATGGGCTCCTGGGCGTAGACGGCCAGGGGAACCACCGGGCCCAGCAGCGGGTCCTGGTCATGGGCCGGGTACATGCCGGGTCCTCCCCCGTAGCGCACGCCGCGCTTCTCATCGTAGCACCCCGCAAAGATGGGGTTGTCCGCGGGGGCAATGTATATCTCGACGGGGGGCATCCCCTGCTCCCAGTTGGCCTTCCACAGGTACTGCCATTCCTCATGCTGCTGGTCGTTGACGTACACGTTGGCCAGGCCCAGTACCCCCCTTTCCAGAACGCTGTTGGGGCCCAGAGGCTCCTGGAATCCCATGGAGGCCAGGTTGGCCCCGCCGCAGATGCCCAGGTAGCCGCCGCCCCCAGCCACAAACTCCCGTACCCGATTCCGCCACACCGGATGCAGAGCGTCCAGGTAGGGCCGTCCGCTCCCCGGGATGGCCAGAACGTCGAAATTCTCCGGGGTGAGAGCATGTTCTCCCCCTCTCATCACATCCCCACGGTCGATGACCACGGGAGCCAGGCGATAGGTCACGCCGTTGCTTTCCCAGGAGCAGTCCAGGGCCTGCACCACCTCATCAGCATAGTCCTCAATCACCGAAAAATAAACGGCCACCCGAACGTCCACCGTCTCCTGACCGGGCACCGCCGGCACTGCGGGCGTCAGCAGCAGGACCAGCACGGCGGCAACCAGGAAGCGGGTCATGGTTTGCTATTCTGTGGTGGCTATTAATAGTTTTGACCTCAGCCCAGATAGGCAGCCACCCGCTCGAAACCCTCTCTGATGACCTCCGTGTTCTCCACATGGGGGCCGTAGCTGATGCGCACGCCCTGGGCCAGGGTGTCTCCGAAGCCCCGACCGGGAATAAACAGCACCCCGGTGTTCTGGAGCACCCGCTTCACGAAGGCGTCGCCATCCTCGCCCACCTTCATCAGGGTGTACAGCCCTCCCTGCGGAGTCAGGTGGGGCATGTCCAGATGGTGGCGGATTTCGGTCACCGTCACCTGAGCGGCCCGGTGGTAGGCCCGCCTGCTCTTCTCGATGTAGTCCCGCAGCGACCCGTCGGCCAGGCTGCGCTCCAGGTAGGCGGTCATGGCCATCTGGTGCAGGGTGTCGGGGCACAGAATGGAGCACTGCTGGGTCCGCTCCATGCCGTCCACGATGTGGGGGTGGGCCTCAATCCAGCCCAGGCGCCGCCCCAGCCCCCGGCACCACTTGGAGTTGGAATGAATGGTCACCAGGTGGGGATAATCGTTGGGGCTCCAGGAAAAGTAGTCGGGCCTCTCGCCGAACACCTGCGTCTTGTAGGCGTGGTCTATAACCATCAGCATGTCCCGCTCCCGGCACACCTCCATCATGGCCGCCACCATCTCCTGGGGCATGACCTGGGAGGAGGGATTGTCGGGCGAGGGCACAATGACCAGGCGGGGCCGCTCCTTTTCCACCAGCTCCACGAATCCGTCCAGCGTGTCCTGGGGCTCCGGAATGTATTCCCAGGTGTCGGGGTCCAGCACCGGCATCTTCAGCAGCCGGCTTCCCGCCAGCGCCATGTCAATCTGCCCCATGTAGTTGGCATAGGTGGGGTCCAGCAGCAGGATGGCGTCTCCGGGGTTGGCCACGGTGACCAGCACGTCGTGGGTCAGCTGGGTGGAGGACTGGCCCACGATGATGTTGTCCTCCTCCAGCTCAACGCCGAACAGCTCTCTCTCCATGGCCGCGATGGCCTGGCGGCATTCCGGAAACCCCAGGGTGGGGCTGTATTTGCCGGAGTCATGAAAGGCCTCCCGGCTCTCGCCTATCTCCCGGTATGCCTCCCGGAACTCCTCGGGGGCGTGATGCCCCACCCACCCCCCGCCGTAGGAGATGACCTCCTCCGGGTCCAGCCCCATGTTGACGATGTTTTTTTGGCTGGCCATCTTCATAATCTGGCGGATGGGAGAGGGCTTGTGCATCATACTCTGGAGAAGGCGGGATAGCTCGGGCATGAAAAGGGTATAAGATTAGCCCATTTAACCTTTTTCGGCCACCAGTTCCTCTACCCATTCCCGGTAGCGGGAGGCCATCTGCTCCGCCTGGCGCTGCTGCCTGCTCTGGGCGTAAATGCGGATGATGGGCTCCGTGCCCGATGGCCGCACCAGCACCCAGCCCTCCTCCGCCACAATTTTGACCCCGTCCGTGGTGTCCGTTTCCAGCCCCTCGTTTTGCGCCCGCTGCCGGAAGGACTCCATGACCGCCGGTTTGTTCTGATGGCTGCAGGCGACCTTGCTCTTGACCAGCGCGTAGTCGGGCACCTCCGCCACCAGCTCGGACAGGGGTTCCTCCCGCTGGGCCATCAACTCCAGCAGGGCCGCCGAGGCCATCCCCCCGTCCCGGCAGTACTGGTGCCGGGGAAAAATCAGTCCCCCGTTTTCCTCCCCCCCGAAGGTGGCCTCCATCTCCCGCATGGCCCGGGCCACGATGGGGGAGCCCACCCGGGTGTAGGCCACCCTGCCCCCGGCCTCGGTGACCATCTCCTCCACGCAGCTGGAGGTGGAAACCGGGGTGACCACCACCCCTCCCTCCCGCCGCACCAGATGGGCGGCCATCATGGCCAGGGTTTTGTCCCCGTACACGTACCGGCCCCGCTCGTCCACAAAGATGGACCGGTCCGCGTCTCCGTCGTAGGCAATGCCCAGGTCAGCCCCGCAGGAGCCGACCGTGGACAGCAGCAACTCCAGGTTGTCCGGGGTGGGCTCCGCGTCCCGCCCGGGAAAGGTGCCATCGGGCTGGGCGTTGAGGGTAATCACCCGGCATCCCAGGCGGCGCAGAAGCTGGGGGTAGGCCAGGCATCCCGCTCCGTTGCCGCAGTCCGCCACCACCGTATACCGGCGCCGGGCGATGGCCTCCCCGTCCACCTGGTGCACGACCCCCCGAATGTAGTCGGGGATGGGGGAGGCCGAGGTCACCTGTCCCACGCCGTCCCAGGACGCCGGTTTCCAGGTCTGACTGAAATAGATGCTCTCAATCTCTTCCTCCCTGTCCGGGTCCAGCTCGGTGCCGTCTCCGTCCACCACCTTGATGCCGTTGAACTGCGGAGGATTGTGGGAGGCGGTGACGATTACCCCCGCCGCACAGCGGTGTTTCTTCACGTAGTACTGGAGGGCGGGGGAGGGGAGCACCCCGGCGTCCACCACCGGGCAGCCGGTGGCCAGCAGGCCGGCCACGGCGGCATTTTTCAGCATCTGGTTGGAGGTACGGGTGTCGGTGCCCACGGCGATGAGCCCCTCGAAAAAGGTGCCAATGGCCAGGCCCAGGTGGAGGGCCAGCTGGCCATCCATGTCCTGGTTGGTAACGCCCCGTACGCCGTTGGTTCCGAACAATCGAGGCATGTGTCGATATCGGGCCAACTTATAAAAAGGTAGTCTTATCCCTGCTCCTTCACCGGGTTTCCAATCTGCCTGTCCGGATAGCCCTCGGGGCGGGGCCGGGTCCACACCGCGGTGTTCTCCAGATGGGCATCGTCGTCGATGGTTTCCCCGTCTCCCACCACCACGTTGCTCAGCCGGGCGTGGCTTCCGACGGTGCAGCCCTCCCCGACGATGCAGATGTCCAGGCGGGCTCCCTCCTCCACCGTCACCCGGTCGTAGAGCACGGAGGAGGACACCTGCGCCTCCTCGGCCACCATGCAGTCCCTTCCCACGCAGGCCTGGTGGAGCTGCCCGGAAATGCGGCTGCCGGTTCCCACCACCTGGCTGACATCCCGGCGTTTCATCAGGGTGAGGTTGGCCTTCAGGTAACTGGCGGGTCGTCCCACGTCAATCCAGAACCCCTCCAGGGGGTAGCCGTAAAACCGCCGGCCCTCGCCGATGATTTTGGGGAAAATCTCCTGCTCCATGGACACCATTTTGTCCGGAGGTATGTAGTCCAGCACCTCGGGCTCCAGGCAGTAGGCACCGGCATTTATCAGGTTGGAGGGCGCATCCTCCCGGCGCGGTTTTTCCACGAAGCTGGTAATCCGTCCGTCCGGCTGCACGTCGGCCACCCCGAACTCCTGCACGTTTTCCACCGGCCACAGGGAAATGGTGGCCAGGGCCTTGTTGTCCCGGTGAAACTGGATGAACCTGCGGAAGTTGAGGGAGGAGAGGATGTCGCTGTTGAGCACCAGAAAGGTGCCATCGATGTAGTCTTCGGCAAATTTGGTGGCCCCTCCGGTTCCCAGGGGCCGGGGCTCCTCGTTGACCAGAATGGGGCGGCCCATCTGCCGGAAGTGCTCCTCTATCATCTGCGTCTTGTAGTTGGTGGCCAGGATGACCTGGGTGTGGGGAGGCAGGGCCTCCACCAGGTGCTGCATCATGGGCTTGTTCAGGATGGGCAGCAGAGGCTTGGGCCGGGTGTAAGTCAGGGGGGCCAGGCGGGTACCGAATCCGCCGGCCAAGACGACGGCCTGCATAGTGGGAAATAGGCCAGCCCTCTTAAACGTTATCGCTCCCTTGCCTGGGCAACCCAAAACTTATAAAAGCCCCTGAAGATAAAAAAACATGGAAGACAAGGTCGCCCTGCACGAGTACAGGGACAAGGACATCGGAAACGCCCTGGTGGTCACCGGCTTCCCCACCGTGGGCTTTGTGGGCACCATTGCCACCCGGTTCATCGTCAACCAGCTGGACCTGGACCTGATAGGAGCCTTTTTGTCCGACTACTTTCACCCGGCCACCGTGATCTCCAAGGGGGTCCCCGCCCCTCCGGTGCGCATCTACGCCGGGGACAAGCCCTGCGGCCTCAGCGAGGAATGCGACCAGATCATCGTGATT
>DSCA01000003.1 GCA_011049295.1 Thermoplasmatales archaeon | reverse complement strand
CGGTGGTCCTCTTTCAGCAGAGAAATGCCGCTCAGGGGCATCAGCACCATAAGCAGGGCCGTCAGGCCGCACACAAGAAACTTCCGCATGTGGGTCAAATCTGTATGCCTATTAAAGAATTTCCCCGTCCCGGTTCATCGCATCCGGCCACGGCCTCTACGGCGAAATGCGCTTCTGGTCTCGCGGGAACAGGATGCACTCCCGGATGTTGCCCAGATGGAGAGCCTCCATCAAAAAGCGCTCAATCCCGGACCCGAACCCCCCGTGGGGGGGCATCCCGTAGCGGAAGGACCGCAGATAGTCGGCGAAGTTGTCCACGTTCATGTCCAGCTGGCGCAGCCTTTTCTCCAGCAGCGCCGGGTCGTGGATGCGCTGGGCCCCGGAGGCAATCTCCGTTCCCCGGCAGGCCAGGTCGAATCCCCGGGCCATGCGTCCGTCGTCGTCGGGCATGGCGTAGAAGGGCTTGGCCTCCAGGGGATATTTGGTGATGAAGTAAAACGGCGCCTCCATCTTCCGGCCCACCATTTTTTCCTCCTCGGTACCCAGGTCCTGCCCCCAGGTGAAGTCTTTTTCCTCGGCTACCATCTCCACCGCCCGGTCGTAGGTGATGCGGGGGAAGGGCAGGCGGGGTACCTCCAGCTCCACGTTGAGCAGGGCCAGCTCCTCGGCCCGCTCCGCCGCCATCGCCTCCAGAGAGGCGTGCACCACCCCCTCGGCGACGGCCATCACGTCCTCCTCGCTGTCGATGAAGGCCATTTCCACGTCCAGGGCCGTGGACTCGTTGAGGTGGCGGGTGGTGTCGTGGGACTCCGCCCGGAAGTACCAGGCCACTTCGTACACCCGGTCCAGGCCGGTGGCCATCAGCATCTGCTTGTACAACTGCGGAGACTGCACCAGGTAGGCGTCCCGCCCGAAGTAGTCAATCCGGAACACCTCGGTCCCTCCCTCCGGCGAGGCCCGGGTGATCTTGGGCGTGTGCACCTGCAGAAACCCCTGCCCGGCCAGGAAGGAGGCGGCGGCGGCGATGAATGTATCCCGAATTCTGAAGACGGCCTGCACCTCGTCCCGGCGCAGGTCCATAAACCGGTTGTCCAGGCGGGTGTCGAAATCCACGTTGACTTTGTCTGCCACCCCCATGGGCAGCGGGGCGTCGGCCGTGGACAGCACCGTGACCCGTCGGGGTAGAACCTCCCAGCCGTTGCGCACCCGCTCGTTTTTCTGGCAGGGACCGGTGACCGCCACCACGCTCTCCCTGGTCAGGCCGGTCAGGCTTTCAAAAATATCCGGAGCCTCCTTTTTTATGCAGGTCAGCTGGCCCCGTCCCGTCTTGTCCCGCAGCAGGAGGAAGGCGATGCCCCCCAGGTTTCGGATATCCTCTATCCATCCGGCCAGGGTGACCTCAGTTCCCTGCTCTTTTTCTCCAACATCTGCCACGTAGTGAGTCCGCAACATGGTGGGAGGTGAAACGGTGCCGAGGTTAAATTTTTTCTGCCCGGCTGTTTTGCTCAGCGCATCGGAGCAGGGTATCCCAGTCGGGCAGTCCGCTCTGGGCCCCCCGCTGCTGCACCACCAGGGAGGCGGCCAGGTTGGCCAGCCGGCAGGCCTCCTCCATCTCCAGACCTCGCATCAGTCCCGCCCAGCAGGCCGCCCGATGGGCATCTCCGGCCCCCGTGGGGTCCACCACCGTGGCGGGAACGGCAGGGATGACGGTGCATTCTCCCCTGTGGTGTACCTGGCAGCCCTCCTGCCCTCGAGTGAGCACCACGTCCATGCGCCGGGCCAGGCTGTCCAGGTCCAGCCCCGTCATCTTCTCTATGGTCCGTATTTCGTACTGGTTGACAAACAGCAGATCGGTGCGGTCCAGAACCTGTATGAGCTGCGGGGCCGAGTAGCGGGGTAAATCCTGTCCCGGCTCAAACCCCAGGAAGGAGGCCCGGTCGGCCATGGCGCAGGCGAAGTCGGGATGAACCGGTGCCAGGTGAACGGTTTCTGCCTCCGGCACTGCACGGGGTAGATGCTCGGATACCCCCCAGGAAAAATAGGTTATCTGGCGGTGCTGAGGGTCGTTGAAAATGTAGGCCCGGGGCAAATCGCCCGGAAAGGGAGTTACCCGCAGCCGCACTCCCTGTTTCTGCAGATACTGCCCGTAGTCGGTGTGGGCAAAGTCGGCGGGCACCGCGGCCACCAGCTCGCTGCTCCCCCCCAGACGGGAGATGCCCACGGTGATGTTGGCCGCCCCGCCCCCGTAGTGTTTTTCCATACGCTGGATGTAGATGGAATGGTCCGGCTCGGGGTGACGGGGGACCTGGAAGATGTAGTCCAGGGCCACGTGACCGCAGACGGTGACCGTGCTCATAGGTTGAAGATGATGACGTCCAGGCTCTGCTCGGTGCTGCCGGCTGGGCCGCTGCCCACAATGGACAGCGTGTGCCGCCCCAGGGCCCGCTCATCCCACGTCCAGGCGAAGGGCTCCTGGCGGTCGGTGTACATAAGCTCTCCGTCCACGTAGAATTCCACGGATGAAATCTCCGTTCCCACGGCCGCCTGCACGGTGATGCCTCCCAGGATGACCGTTCGTCCCCGCAGGGTGGGTATCAGCTGCTTGTCAAACAGGTACAGGTAGCCGGGCAGGGGCTTGCTCAGGCTGCACCCTCCCTGGCCGCCGATGACCAGCGAGGGGTCGCCGAACAGCGAAAACTCCTGCACCGTCTTGTAGTCGTATTTGCTCATGCGGGGATGGGAGGACAGGTAGTCGTGAATGCTGTGGGCCAGGACGGCTCCGGCGGTTTCCCGCTGCGCCACGTACTTGGTGAGCTGGATGTCCAGATAGCCGGAGAGGCCGATGACGATGGCCTCGCCGAGGTAGCCCCAGGAGAGGGCGGTGGAGGCGTAGCAGGCAATGGCTCCCCGGTCTGCCGTCTTTACGAACTGCCAGGCCAGGCAGTTGCCCTTCTCGAATTCTCCCGTGGAGCAGGCGTCCAGAATCACCACCGGATAGGCGTGGGTATTGGTGAGCAGGGCCACGTCGCTCACGTCGATGCCCACCCAGGTATCAAAGTCTCCCGGGGGATGAGTGGCCCAGCTGTAGCGGTTGCCGTGGCCGGAGAAGTCCACCAGTCCCGCCCCCTGGCTGATGGCCTGCCGGATATTCCTGGCGTCCAGGTTGCCCTCGGAGGCATACAGTTTCTCCACGCTGAAATCCTCCAGATGTCTCAGTCCCCGCTCCTTGGTGTACTCGCCCTCGTACACACCCTCGTCGTCCTCGTGGCTGTCGCCGGCACAGAGAATCGCCCGTGAGAACCACTCCTGACCGGCGGCCGTGTTTTCATAGGTGATGATTTTATTCACCACCGTTTCCACCTCAGCCAGGTTGCTGCAGGCCAGCCGCCCCAGATACACATCGGGATACAGGTCCATCTCGTCCTTCCTTCCCTGATATTCGTATTCACCGAACAGGTCGTTTCCGTTGGTATCCCAGGAGGAAAAGCCTCCCGTGGCGTTGTAGAGGTCGGCATAGTAGAGGTCGCTGACGAAGTTGCTCTGGTGCCCGTCGTAGGTGTGGGAGAGGCGTACCGGGAACTGCTGTGCGTCGCCCACCAGCAGCACGTGAGTGATGCCGTCGCGCTCCACGGCGTCCTTGATGAAATACTTGATTTTTTCCGGGGCATCCCGACCCCGCAGGCCGTAGGCCTGGTTGAGGGTGGCCACCTGGGTGGGCACTCCCCAGCTTTCCTTGTGGTCCGCCAGGGGTTGCAGGGCGCCGGTGAATTCGCTGGGGGCGATGACCAGCAGCCGGGCGTCGTTGGCTCCGCTCTCCGTCCCCGGCACGTAGGACACCTGGACGGTGGCTTCTTCCAGGTAGCGAATCTCATGGCTGGCCGGCAGGTAGCGGACCGGATACACGTGCACGGAAAGGAAAACGCTCCGCTGTCCGTCCCGGATGCCCGCTCCCGCCTCCCACTCTGCCCACTGCCCGGGATAGGGGGCGGCTGAGGCGTATACCGGCCCCTCCTTGCGCTCCCCGGCGTTCGTTGCCCCTCCCGTCATCTGAGCCGGGGCGGCGGGTACCATCTTTTTGGCCAGGGATAGGGCATGGACGCTGCCGCCGGTCACCGTTACCTCTTTCACCCGGCTTCCCCAGGGGAGGGTGAAGGTGTGAGAGAGATAGGGAATCTCCGGCGCTCCCTCCACGGCCAGCAGCCCGTCCGCCTCTTCCACGGAAACCTGTACGTAGTCCCCGGCGAGAAAAACCACGGGTGGGGAGAAGGACAGGGTGAGGAATATGCATTCGTTTTCTGCTCCCTGTACCGGCATCCAGCCGGCCAAGAGCAGCGCAGTGACCACAAAAATGACTGCTGCGTTATGCTTCATGGGTAGACTAAATGCTGCTTCTACTTAAAACTATTGCTGATGTCAGACGGTTCCCACGCTCCTGTGCTTCTAACGCATGCGGGTTTCCATGCGGGCCAGGCGCTCTGCCACCCGACCGGTGCCGGAGTATTTGTCATGCGAAAACACTTGGGCCAGTACTTTGCCGAGGATGAATACCGCCCGCTTGTGGTCCTCCTTGGACTTGTGTACGTGGTGGGGTAGCACTCCCAACTGCTCGTATTCCTCAAAGGCCGCGGTGGGGGATGAAAACTGCTGCTCCAGCTCATTTTTTATCTGTGCAAATAGCGTGTGGAGTTGTATTATTTCCTCCTTTTGCATCTCATCCCTTCCACTACGTAATCAAGTATTCCCTAATTAAAGGTTTCGTCTCCCCTTGAGGCCGTTATCACCCAACTTTGACAGTAGGGTAAAAATAGTGTTCTTAGTTCAGTTTGTGATTGTGAATGACTACAAGACAAACATCCCTAAGAACACGGAGTATAAAGCCGAACGACAAT
>DSCA01000160.1 GCA_011049295.1 Thermoplasmatales archaeon | reverse complement strand
TTACTGCAGCATCGCCCACAATGATAGACTTCTTTCAGCGGTTAGCATGTATCCAGCAGGTGCTGATGCTGGCCCCATCACCACCTGCTGCGTGCTGCCTTCTCATTTACCGGACAACGCTTGCAACCACCCCACCCTCCATACGATGAAAAGATTATAAGAACCCTGCCCATTGAAATGACCAAGATGCTGACACACCAAGAGGCACATGTCCTGCTGCAGCAACATGTCGAAACCAGGAATCTCCGGAAACACATGTATGCGGTTGCCGCCATCATGCGGCATCTGGCAAATCATCTCCCTGCAGACCCCGTGGTCTGGGAGCTCACCGGGCTGCTGCACGACATCGATTTCGAGGAAACCAGGGAAAACCCTGCTCGGCATGCCGTTCGCTCCGCCGAGATCCTCCAGGGCATGTTGCCCGAGGAGGCCCTGCATGCCATCCGTGCCCACAACCATGAGTACTCCGGCACACCGCCCGCCACGCCCTTGGACTACGCCTTGATAGCTGCGGATGCCATGTCCGGCCTGGTGGTGGCCACCGCCCTGGTGATGCCCTCCAGGCAACTCGGGGAGGTACGGGTGGACTCCATCATCAAGAAATACGGCGATGGCTCCTTTGCCCGTACCATCGACCGGGGCCGTATCCGGCAGTGCGAACAGCTGGGGCTATCCCTGGAGGAGTTCAGCCACCATGCCCTGACAGCCCTGCAAGGCATCCATCAGGACCTGGGCCTCTAACCCGCCACACCCGGCAAGGCCGTGCTGCCACAAGGTTTATGTAGACCTGGCTGCCCCCTCCCACTGTTTTAATCACCCCTCCAGACTCCCCATGGTGAATCGACCATGGACCTCAGCCACCGCTCCCAGCAGGCCTCCACCATCGCCATCCCCACGTTTTCCGTGGGCACCGGCATCCCCCGCATCGACCACTTCATGGGAGAACTCACCTCCTCTCACACCTATCTCTTCGAGGGACAGTCCTCCATCATCACCCAACTCGCCACCGCACTCATGGTGGGAGCAGTGCAGCGTTTTGGACGACCCGTGGTGGTCATCGATGGCGGCAACAGCCTGGATGTCTATGGCCTGGCAGCTCTGGCCCGGCGACGGGGAGAGAACGAACGAGAGGTACTGTCCACGGTCATGGTGGCCCGGGCCTTCACCGCCTACCAGCTGGACACCCTCATCGACCAGCTCCCCACCTTCATAGAAACCTATGAGCCCCTGCTGGTGGTGGTGCAGCACATCACCGATCTGCTGCAGGACCCCGACATGGACCCCCCGGAGAGCAGACGCCTCCTGGGCCGCTGGCTGAACCTGCTCCGGATACAGGCCACCCGCCGCAACCTCATCACCCTCCTGACCACCCGGCGATCGGATGCCACCTTTTCATCCCTCCTCCGCAGCACCATGGATACCATAGTACACTGTGCCCCGAGAGGTGGCGATCTGGAGCTACATCTCCCCCAGCAGGGGCGACACATGCGGTACCGCCCGGTGCCGCTGTATCAATGGACGCTGGACGAATTCGGGGAGGATACCTATGGGTAGAACGCTGCCCACCTACCGCATGGCCATGGAGGACGTCATCCGGGAATGGGATGGCTTCAAACAGGCTCTGCGGCGGGAGGACCGCCGGTTGTTTGACCAGTTGATGCAGCGGGGACGGCGGCATGCCAGTGCGGCCAGCTACGCCATCCGTCCCCATCCCATCGAGTCCCTGCTGATGTCCATCCTGCTGGAGATGGAGAAGGACCTGGACCGGCTGGGGAGGACGAGGCTGGATGCAGGGATGGATTCTTGACATCGCCGTCGACTACCAGCGGAGCTGTGTCTGGCTGTGGACCAAGGGCGTGGATGGCCGGATCCGGCGGACACGGGCCACCCATACACCGGCCTTCTATGTGCAGGCACCCGACAGGATACTGGCGTCACTGAGCGACATATATAGCCAGGAAGATGGGGTGGACATCTGTGCTGATCAGCTGGCGGTGCATCCCGGTGGAATACCCCAGGCGGTCCTCAAAGTACTGGTGGCTGATTACCGCCGGCTCTCCCCCCTGGCCTCTGAAGTAGATGCGTTGCTGCCGCCGGGAGCCCAGTTGTTCAACGTGGATGTGGACATCGCCCTGGCGTTCCAGGTACACCGGGAGGTGTTTCCATTGGCCCTGGTGGATGTGGAGGGCCTGCAGGCCTATGACCGCATCGACCGACTCTACTACACCCTGCCGCCGCTGACCTCGGCATCCTTGGATGTGGTTTTTGAGGGCCAGCGGCTGCAGCAACTAGTGCTGGAGGGGGAACATCTGACGGGGAATGAGACCATGATGCTGGAGCAGGTGCAGGACCTGCTGGCAGACCATGACCCGGATGTGCTGCTCACCCCGGGGGGCGACCGGTTCCTCCCCCGGCTCTATGAGCGGCCCCTCCACCTGGGTGTAGAGGGGTTTACCCTGGGGCGGGAACCTGAACTGCGACCCTTCGCCGAGGAGCGATCCTATCACAGCTACGGCCGGATGATGTACACGCCACCCCGGTGTCTGCTCACTGGTCGGCTGCATCTCGACGAGCAGCATTCCTTCTTCTACCACGAGGCGGGGCTACCGGGGCTATGTGAGATCAGTCGACTGTCCCGGATCCCGCCGCAGCAGCTGAGCCGGGTGACCCCGGGCACCGCCATCACCGCCATGCAGATAGCCCTGGCCCTCCATCAGGGCATGGGGGTTCCCTGGAAGAAGAACACCCCGGAGGCCCTGAAGAGTGCCTACACCCTGCTGCTGGCCGACCGGGGCGGCCTGATCTACGATCCCCCTGTGGGCATTTATGAGGATGTCTACGAGCTGGATTTCTCCTCCCTGTATCCCTTCATCATGCTGAACCACAATATTTCCCCCGAGACCGTGCTGTGTTCCTGCTGCCCGGAGAGCAGCCACCGGGTGCCCCTGCTGGACTACCCCCTCTGCCAACGTCACCGGGGTCTCATTCCCACCGTGCTGGAGCCCCTGGTGCGACGACGAGTCATCTACAAGCAGCACCTCCGGCGAGAAGACAATCCTGTGTACCGGGGGCGGAGCAGGGCCCTGAAATGGGTGCTGGTCACCTGTTTCGGGTACACTGGCTACCGGAATGCCCGTTTCGGCCGCATCGAGTGCCATGAAGCTATCAATGCCTTCGCCCGGGAGACGCTGCTCACCGCCACCCATATTGCCGAAGAGTATGGCTTCCGGGTTCTCCATGGCATCATCGACTCCCTGTGGCTCACGGGCAGGGGGGACATTCAGACCGTCTGCAAGGAAATAGAAAAAGAGGTGGCCATCCCCCTGGAGGTGGCGGAGCACTACAAGTGGCTGGTGCTCCTGCCCACCCGGGGCACCGGGGCCGGGGCCCTCACCCGCTACTATGGCGCCCGGGGGGATGACAGCATCAAAATCCGGGGGCTGGAGACCAGGCGGAGTGACACCCCGCCCCTGGTGCGGCAGTGTCAGGAGGACATGGTGGCCGTCCTGGCAGTGGCGGATGACGCCAGTGGCGTTGTGCAGCAGATCCCCCGGGCATTGGAGGTCCTCAGACAGTATGTGGAGCAGGTGAGGGCTGGTGCCTGTCGCCCGGAGGACCTGGTGATCACCCGGCGGGTGACCAAGCCCCTGAGAGAGTACCAACAAAGAAATGAGAGTGCCGCCTGCCTGTGGCAGCTGGAGCAGCAGGGCATCGTTGTCCACCCGGGGCAACAGGTCCGCTACGTGGTCACCGATGCGGCAACGTCGAATCCCCGCACTAAGGTCCAAGTCTATCCCGCAGCAACATCAGGGGACTACGACCGGAATAAATACGTGAAACTGCTGTGCACGGCGGCGGAGAGCCTATTGCTTCCCTTCGGCTACACGCATGAGGTGATCCACCATTATCTGGATGGTCTGACCTCGCTGGTCACGTTTCACAACTCAAAACACTGAAAGAGGCCACAGGTTCCGTTAAGTTTTCGGGCGATAAAGCCATATTTTTTTCTGGATGATTGTTCCCTATCACCCGTAAACATTACAGAACCTAATTTCAATATGGTGGAAGAGGAGGGTTCATCGCCACCCCCAGGGCCCCTTCATCTGGGAGAGTACACGCCTGACCCGTCCCGGGGGGAGGACATCCTCGATGAAATAAGAGTATTTGCGGCGGGCATACGCATATTCATGGTCGTCTAGGTAGCCCCGCATGTGGAGATAGCGGATTCCTGTCATGGATATAAAGTATGTCTTCAGGCTCTTGGGGTAGGGGCCGTTTACGATGGAGAGGAGATGGCCATCCATGCCGGCCATGGCTCGGGTGGCATAATTCAATGAGCCTTGATTTTTGAATGTACGGCGTATCTCGGGCCACATATTCCACACTTCCTTTATTGAAATTGGAGTGTCGCGCATTCTCTTCAGAAAGGAATACCGCAACTGGTCTGCTTTTGTCACTCTGCCCTTGGTAGGGGGAGGGGGGGATAGAGTATTTATCACACTATAGTAAGCGCTATGGCCATATATTAATTTGGGCGTCGGTGTCGTCACCCGCCACCTTCTCTTCCCCTTCCTGCATGTCCTGCACGTACTTCCGGACCGTGGCCGGGTCAATTTTAAGTTCGTCCGCAATCTCCTGCTGGATCCACCCGTCGCGGTGGAGTTGCAGGAGGCGGTCAACAGTTTTCTGTTTTAATCGTCCCATTTTTTCACCTTGCCGCTGGGGGGTCGCCGGATGAGCGGGGAATGGCCGACCGCTGCCGGTGACGGCGGCGCCCCGAGCGGGGTGGCCCTAGCCGGGTGCAACTACGAGATGTACCTCCCCGGCCAGGGTTTTGCGGGGAGCGGGCGGCTTGGGTAAGATAAACCAGGAGACGTGACGCCGCCTGCTCCTTTC
>DSCA01000007.1 GCA_011049295.1 Thermoplasmatales archaeon | reverse complement strand
GTATTAAATCAATAAAAATGGCCGCTCCTTTATATTGGCACAGTATTGAATTTTTAACAAAACTTTAAATAGCGTTCTTCCATAGGGGATAGCATGCAGGTGGACCTCGACGACGTGGTATGCCTCCAGGACACGGCCATCACCATCAAGGGCGCCCGGCGCCGGGTGACGGTGCCCGCCGAAATAGTGGACTTTTTGGAGCTGGAGGACAAGGACAAGCTCCGGTGGATAGCCCTCAAGGACGGCCGGGTGATGCTGGAAAAGGTGGACCAGGATTTTGACCGGGAGCCCCGGCTCTAGCCGCCCTCCAGCGACTGCCGGTACAGCCTCCGGATGTCCTCGAGGGACGCCGGCCGGGGATTGGTCTCCAGGAGGCGCCGTGCCTCCCCCGCGTCCCGGGCCAGCCGGTCCACCATCTCCTCGGTGACCCCCAGCTCCGCCAGCCCCCCGTCCATGTCCACCGACTGCAGCAGCCGCCGCAGCCCCTCAATGCTGTTTTCCGCCGCCTGCTCCTCCCCCAGCAGCCAGGCGATACGGGCGCACTTCTCCGGACAGGCGGGAAGGATGAACTCCAGATAGGCCAGGGACAGCGCCGCCAGCCCCTCCCCGTGCGGCACGTCCAGATGACCGCTCACCGGATGCTCCAGACCGTGCAGAAGGGTGGTCCGGCCACCGTCGATGGCCATCCCGGCCAGGGTGCTGGCCCAGGCCATGCCGGTGCGGGCCTCCATGTTTTCCCCGTCCTCATAGGCCGCCTCCAGATTCTCCACCACCAGGCGCATGGCCTCCACGGCATACAGCTCGGTCAGGGGAGTGGCGGCGGTGGACACATAGGCCTCCAGGCCGTGAAAAAAGACGTCCAGGCCGGTGGCGGCGGTCAGGCGGGGAGGCATGGCCCGCATGAGATCCACGTCCACCATGGAGGCCCGGGGATAGGTGAGACGGTGGCCCCAGCCCTGCTTCTCCCGGGTCTCCTGGTTGGTGAGCACCAGGTAGCGGTCGGCCTCGCTCCCCGTGCCCGAGGTGGAGGCAATCTCCAGGACGGGCAGCGCATCCTCTGGCTCCCCGCCGGCAAAAAAATCGGCTACCGGTCTGCCGGTTGCCGCGCACATGGCTATGGCCTTGGCCGCATCCATGGGGCTGCCTCCCCCCAGGCCGATCACCAGGTCGCAGGCGCCGTCCCGGGCCCTCTGCGCCCCCCGGTCCACGGTGGCAAAGGAAGGATTGGGCTCCACCTGGCCGAACACCTCGGCTGCCACCCCTGCCTCCTCCAGCACCTCCAGGAGACGGTCCAGGGCGCCGATTTTTTTCATGCTGCTGCGGCCGGTGACCACCAGGGCCCGGCTGCCGTAGCGGGCGGCCAGCCCACCGGCCTTCTCCAGCGTCCCGGAGCCAAAATACAGTTCCACGGGGTTGAAATGCCTGAACATGCTGTCACCCGTAGCAATCATAGGGAGCCGGCTATAAGTATCTAACGCCCGCCCGGAAATTCCCAGGCATAAGCCTTATAAACAGGGCGATATTATCAGCCAGGATGAACAAGAGCAATCCCCAGATTACGGAGCTCATCGACTACCTCACCGCAGCCGCCGAGGAGAACCACACGGCGCTGTGGCGCGACCTAGCCCGGCGACTGCAGAGAGCCCACCGCCACTGGGCGGAGGTCAACGTGGACAAGATTGCCAGGCATCTCAACGAGGGCGAAATTGCGCTGGTACCCGGCAAGGTGCTGGGCGACGGCCCGGCCAGGGGTATCCAGGTGGCCGCCGTGGGATTCTCGGCGCAGGCCCGACAGAAAATAGAGCAGGCCGGCGGAACCTGCTACACTATCCCCGAGCTGGTGGAGCGGCACGCCGACGGCAAAAACATCAGAATCATAGGTGGTTAAATGAAGGTCATCGATGCCACCGGGGCCCCCCTGGGCCGCCTCTCCTCCCTGCTGGCCAAGCAGCTGCTGGACGGCGAAGAAATCGCCGTGGTCAACGCTGAGCAGGCGGTGATTGTGGGCCGGCGCCGGGCAATCGAAAAACGGTACCGGTTCAAGCGGGAGGTGGGAGGCACCAAGCGCAAGGGTCCCTACTTTCCCCGCATGCCCGACCAGATACTGAAGCGGACGGTGCGGGGCATGCTCCCCTACCAGCAGCCCCGGGGACGCCAGGCCCTCAAAAACCTCAAGGCCTACATCGGGGTCCCCGAGCAGTTGGCAGAGGCCCAGGCAGAGAAGCTGGCCGAAACCACCACCTCTCCCCACATCACGCTCAAGCAGCTGTCCAACTATCTGGGGGTAACATGGTAAAAGCAGTGGTGGTATCCGGCAAGCGCAAGCGCTCCATCGCCCGGGCAGTGGCCAGGAAGGGCACGGGGACGGTGCGCATCAACAGCATCGATCTCAACGTCTACCGCTCGGATTTTATCCGAAACATGATCTCCGAGCCCCTGCAGATGGCAGACAAGCACGCCGACAAACTGGACATCAGCGTCAACGTGGAGGGCGGGGGCCCCATGAGCCAGGCCCAGGCCATCCGCACCGCCGTGGCCAAGGCCATCATCGGCTACACGGAGGACGAGGACCTCAGGCAGATGTTCATGGACTACGACCGCACCCTGCTGGTGAACGATACCCGGCGCAGCGAGCCCAAAAAGCAGCTGGGCCGTGGCGCCCGCAAAAAGCGGCAGAAGTCCTACCGATAACATGATAATACCTGTGCGCTGTTTTACCTGCGGCAAGGTCCTGGGCTCCATCTTCGAGGACTACAAGCAGCGGGTCTACCTCAACGGCGAAAATGCCCAGGAGGTGCTGGACGAGCTGGGCGTACAGCGCTACTGCTGCCGCCGCACCATCGTCGCCCATCCGGTAATCGTCAAAAAAGATGGCGTGGAAGAACTCATCGACGAGGCCGCCCGCTACGAGTAGAAGGCAAAGAAAACTATAAATGGCCGGTGCCTATCTGACTGCCAGAGGGGCGCGTGGCCTAGCCAGGATAGGGCGCTGGCCTTCTAAGCCAGATGTCGCGGGTTCAAATCCCGCCGCGTCCGTTTTAATGCCGGTGGCTGACCATGGCTTCTTCTGAGGACAGGGCATCCTGCACAATTTTCCTCAAACCGTTGAATCCTATGGCCCGGGGAATGACCTTCAGGGCTCCGGCCCGGAGCATCTCTGCCGCCCATACCGACTTGGAGAAGGCGGTAAAGCCGTAGATGCGGGCCGCGGGGTCCAGGTCCATGATGCGGTTGATGGTCTCTATGCCGTCGATGCCGGGCAACTTGAGGTCCATGAGCACCAGGTCAGGCTGGCAGTCCCGGTCCAGCATCTCCTCGTAGAGCTTGACGGCGTCCTCGCCGGTATAGGCGCTGTGGATGGTGACGCCCAGCGGAGACAGATACACGCGAATCAGTTCCTGGATGGGCTCTTCGTCGTCCACCACCAGGATGCTCTTTTTCATCATATCCACCTACATTATTAGCATTTTGCTATCAAAGTAATGCGCTCCACGCTATAAATATCTTTTTCTTTTTTCCGGATGAGCAGGGGAGCAAAGTTAAATATGGTTATGTTTTTCATGTTGGCACACCAACGGGCCCATGGTCTAGCTGGTTATGACGTCGCCCTCACACGGCGGAGGTCCGGGGTTCGAATCCCCGTGGGCCCACTTTTTTGGTGTCGGTGTTTTGGGTGACGGAGAATGTTTATATGCCGGACGGGGTTGTTGGAGTCATATGCGCCCCCGGGTTGCCTTCCAGGCCGTCGCCGTGCTGGTGGTTTTTTTGCTCATGGGTATGACGGTGGCCCATCCCTCGCTCGGCGTCCTCGCCGGGCCCCATCCGGAGGCCGATCCGTCCGGCCCATGGGCCACCCTGGTGGTGCAGCAGGCAGGAGGCGCTGGCCCCGCCACCCTCCGTCAGATGTCCCGGGAGGAGGCCCACAGAACCCGGGCCTGCCTGGAGGAGCTGGAGGGGGCGCTGGCCCGGGGGGACGAGGAAACGGCCCGGAGTCTGGCCGGGGAGCTGCGGCGGGCAGGAGTGTTTCCGGATGACGAGATTTTTTCTCTCATCAGTGAGTACTGCCGCCGGGTCGCCAGCCAGGAATCTGCCCCCGCCCTGGAGGCCGTCAACCTGATGAGCATGGTCCTGGGCTCCGGAGAGGGAATCTTCGTCTACACCCTGGACGTGCTGGTCACCTTTTTCATCGCCCTTATCCTGCTGCCCATCCCCCTCGGGTTCATCCTGGCCATGTTCTACATGTACCTGTGGCTGGTGGTGTCGCATGCCGTTCCCCTCCGGGTGGTGCAGCCCACCACCTCCTTCTGGCTTTTTGAGGGGGAGCTGACCACGGTGGGGCTCCGGGGGATGCACACCCTGCGGGCCGAGGAGGAGGCCCCGGTCAACGGCTCCCTGCTGGGGTTTGCCGGCCTCCTGGTCAACCTGATTGTCCCCCGGGAGGACAACAACTCCGTTTACTACTATTTCTGCCTGGGCTGGACGGCGGCGGTCCTCCCCACCATTCTGCCCCTTCTCTCCCTCCTCATGAACCCGGATGGCCGGGACGGCCGTCTGCTCCCTCTGGAGTACACCAAAAACTTATAAAAGCCAAACTCCTTTACCTGCTGATGATAAAAGAATTTACCTCATCATCGGGAGACATGACCATAAAGATAGACTACGACAAGTGTACTGGCGTGGGCCAGTGCGTCGAGGACTGTCCCGTAGATGTCTACGAGCTCAAGGACGGCAAAGCCGTGGCCCCCCGCGTCGACGACTGCATCGAATGCTGCGTGTGCGTGGAGTCCTGCCCCAACGGCGCCATCGAGCACAGCTCCTGTTGAGCCCTCCCTCGTTTCCCGCCCGGCCCTCCTCGCCGGGCATCATAAATTATATATCCAACCAGTTATTACTTGGTAAATTATATAGG
>DSCA01000084.1 GCA_011049295.1 Thermoplasmatales archaeon | reverse complement strand
GGTGATTTTAGCCCACAATCACCCGTTTGGGTGACGAAATGGGCTCCACGGCGGCCGCCGTGGAGCAACTGTCAAACTAATTTTCCCGGCAAAATTAGTGTACAAAAGTGTCAAACTTGGGTTTAAAAGGTTTTGTGGCTATTTTAATGCTAATGTAAGGTTTTTCAGCAGAAAATAACAAGACTTAGTTTGTTCCCATAAATTAGCAGATGATTACCTCTTTTTCTTATCTGATATAGTATGAATAATCACTCAAAAATTCAACAGTACAAAAAAGTGCGGGGGGAGCGATTTGAACGCTCGAAGGCCTGCGCCACAGGGTCCTAAGCCCTGCCCCTTTGACCGCTCGGGTACCCCCGCCTGCAGCGCATAGAAAAGGGGTGGCAGTTATTAACGTTTTATATCCGCCCGGCCCTTATTGGGGGAGCAGACCCAGGACCTTTCTGGTGATGGGGGCAAAGGTGAAATCCTTGATTATCACCGATTTGGTGAGGCTGTAGGTCCGGATAAGGGGGGTTTTGGCAATCCATCCCTGGCGCTTTAAAAACTGCATTTTTTCCACCTTGTCCGCCTTGTACTCCTCGTAGTTCCTATAGGCGCTGATGACCACCGTTTCGAATTGCCGGGTGGCCATGAAGATGACATTGTCGTTGAGCAGCGCCCGGGTCTGCTCCCTGCCAAAATCGGGGGGGGACGCCGGATCGTACCTGATGTGGTAAAAGGCCACGATTTCCAGGCCGATTTTTTTCAGGTCGGGGAGTTTCATCTGCTGGATGTAGCCCTGCTCCTCGAACTGTCGGCGCACACGGGAGACGGTGTGGCGGGACAGGTGGAGCTTCTTTCCCACGTATTTGTCCGTGGCCTGGGGATATTTTACCAGCCCGTAGAGAACCGCCTTTTCGGTCTCTGACGGGTCCGCGTGGTCGCCGGCCTCGAATGGTATCGCTTCTCCGCCATCTCCCCGGATAGAAAAATAGTGCTTGACCAGCGGGGAAAAATCAAAAAACCGATAGATTTTGCTGATGGCCAGGGGAAAGATTACCTCCGAGGGATAATCCTTTTCCAGCAGCCCCAGGGATCCGAAGGTTTCCGTGCGCACGTCGTTGATGCGACCGATGTTGGTGTAGTCCTTGGACAGGCTCAGCGAAAATCCCTTCTCCGATTCCCCCATGGAGAAAAACAGCTCCTCCGAGGCCTCAATTTTTTCCTCCGTTATTTTGAGTCTCTTGGCCAGGGGGATGCCCGGGTTGAAGTTGGTGTAGATGACGGCCAGCAACTCGCAGCCGAATTTGTGCAGGAGGGGAAGCCGAACGGTTCTGATATAGCCGTTTTCCTGCAGCCGGCGGCGGATGGCAATCACCGTGGAATGCTTGAGCCCCATTTTTTCCGCCAGCTCGCGGTCCCGGAGTTCCGGGTACCTGATGAGGGCGTAGAGGACGTGCTGCTCGTTGTCCGTCAGCTTGTTTCTCACGAAGGGGAAAGGAAAAGGGGCCTTTAAAACTTTCCTTTTCATTTACAAAACCCAAGTATTTTGGTAAAAAGGTGAAAAAATAGGTTAAAATGAGCTTTTTTTACTCATATAACCCCCAAATTTTGTTATTTTGGCACCGCCGTATCCCCGCCGGGCGGCGACAAGCGTTAAATACGCCGCCCCTTTAAAAAGGCATCTGTGCCTGCAGATGGAAACCATGTCCGATGGCCCCGTCACCACCCTGCCCAACAATTCGTTCTACACGCGGCGACTCCCGGAAGGATGCGCCTACTGCCAGGAGGGAGCCAAGATGGTGCTGCTGGTCACCGGTCAGTGTCCCACCGGATGCTTCTATTGTCCGCTCTCAGAGACGAAGCGGGGAAGGGCTGTGGTCTACGCCAACGAAAAATTGGCGACCAGCGACGAGGACGTCATCGGAGAGGCCACTGCCATGGCGGCGGAGGGGACGGGCATCACCGGAGGGGAGCCTCTGGCCGCGGTGGAGCGCACCCTGCATTTCATAGGTTTGCTCAAAGACGTATTTGGCTCCCGTCACCATATTCACCTGTACACGTCGGTGCTGGAACCAGACCGGGTGGAGAGAGTCATCGCCGCCGGCGTGGACGAAGTGCGCTTTCACCCGCCTGTGGTTCTGTGGACACGTATCGATTCCACCCCCCTAGCCGCCATCGCGGCCCGGGCCGGGGTTCCCGTGGGCCTGGAAATCCCTGCCCTTCCCCATCTGAGAGAGGAGACCCGCGGTCTGCTGGAATGGGTCGCCGCCACCGACCTCTCCTTTGCCAACATCAACGAACTGGAATTCTCGGCCACCAACGGCGACCGGCTGCGCCGCTATGGCTACCGGCTGAAAAACGATGTTTCCAATGCGGCGGCGGGCAGCGAATCCCTGGCCTACGAAGTGCTGGAATGGGACCTGTCCATTCCCGTTCACTACTGCTCCTCCTCCTTCAAAGACGCCGTTCAGCTGCGAAAAAGACTTCTTCGCCGGGCCTGCACCACCGCCCCCCTCTACGCCCAGATTACCGAGGACGGGACCCTGCTCAAGGGAGTCATTGAATGCCCGCGGGAGGCGCTTCCCGGCATCCGGTCCCGGCTGGGCGTCAGTTCCGCGCTTATGCAGTGGGACGAGGAAAGGCGGCGTGTGGAAACGTCGCCAGAAATTGCCCAGGCGGCGGCGGAGGTGGTACCCCATCCCTGCTTCATCGTGGAGGAATACCCCACCGCCGACCGGCTGGAGGTGGAGCGGGAACCGCTCTGACCGCGGACGGCCCTCCGCAGCGAAGGTTACTTTCTTTTGGCCTTCTTTTCCAGCATCTTTTTGCGCTCTTTGGCCGTGCGACCGGTGGCCTCCAGCAGAAAATCATTCCATTTTTTGATGGCGTCCGCTCCCCCCGTCATGTCGGGGTAGGGCTCGGTCTCGATGAACAGGGATGCCCCCGTCCGGCGCAGGCGGATGGTGCCGATGCCGTCTGCAGTAAAGGACATACCCTCCTCCGGGTTGCCCCGGACTCCAAAATAGTCTTCTACCAGGGCGCTCAGGTCGGTATTATGCCCCCGTTTGATGGAGTACTCACGCATGGCCCCCAATGCGTTTTCTCATTAAAAGAGTTACCCCGGCAAGAATACCTACCTTTTTATAGGCAAAGACAAATCTCCCTACGGTGAACAGATGAGGTACGTCCTGGTGTATTGGTCACGATATGGAAACGGGAAAAAGATTGTGGAGAACCTGGCAGAAAGGCTGGAGCGGAAAGGGGGGCAAACGCAGGTGTTCCGGACCGACGAGGTGGACCCCTCCGCCCTGCCTGAGGCAGACCGGTATGTGTTCTCGGCCCCCACCGAGGCCTTCAACATCCAGAGGGACATGCGGAAGTTCATGAAAAACCTGCAGGGCATGGAGGGAAAAAAATACGGCATCATCAACACCCATGCCATGAAAAGAAACTGGCTGCCCAAGATGGAAAAACTTCTGTCAAAAAAGAACATGGTAAAGGTAGCCGGCGTGGACTTCCAGATGGGCAAGGAGGCCCAATCCGGAAACGGACTCATGGAGGGCTGGGAGAACAGGCTGGAGGAGTTCGCAGATAAACTATAAAAGCTCCCGGTCCCTCTCCCGAACGGGCCCACCGACCCGCCAACCTAATTTTTATATAGCCATTTTTATTGCCATACCAGTGTGCCGGCGTAGCTCAGTATGGTGGAGCACTCGGCTGTTAACCGAGCGGTCACCGGTTCAAATCCGGTCGCCGGCGTTTTTTGCAGGGCGCCTGTGTGGACGCCGGGTTGCTACTCGTAGTTTCCGTATATCTCTATGAACACGAAGAAAAACAGTCCGGCGGAGAGGGAGGGCCGGGCCAGGACGGCGGCCCCCCTCCAGTTGTTGGAAAAAAGAAAGCCGCCAGGACCGGTAAACTCGTGCTGGTCCACGAGGACGCCTTTCCAGTCCACCACCCGCAGGCTGAGATGGGTGCACACCGGGTCGAAGCTGACCCATCCGGGAGGCACCCATTTGTGGAAACAGAGGGACACCCGCGTGGCAGCCAGGCCGTTGGCAGCCAGAAAGAAACCGTGCACCATGCCCTTTCCCACCATGCAGTCCACGGAGGGCGCCCCCAGGAAGGGGAGGTTGGGAACCACGATGAGTTCCGTGTCCACCAGATTCTGCAAGGGCGGACCAGGCTCTGCCCCATAGCCAGGAAGGATCTCGCCGTTCGTTGCGGACACCTGGCCCAGGCTGCCCACCGTCGCTAGCAGCACGGCAACCACAACCGCCGTCTTCCTCATGATACCTCCATTGTTTCCAACCAGAATCACCTTATAAGCCTATCCCTCCTACATCTGGCATACACTACTGGTCATTGCTACATTTGACCGTGAAATGGGTTAGCAAGGATTATAAGCGAGGCAGAGATATTATGCTGGAGGTACGCAAAATGCTTATCGGCAAAAAGGTGTTTTTTGCTGTGCTGACGGCAGTTTTTTTTGCTGCCCATATCGGCAGTGGAAACCCGGCTCGCTGATACCGATACGAGTGACACAGAAACCAGCCGCTAAGTGCACATGGGGCCCGAGGGTTCTGCTGAATCCCTCGACAACCCCACGCTGGAGGACAGGGTTCCGGGACGTGAAATTTTTGGGCCTTACAAGACTGGTGCCCCAAATGTTTCTCAAACACGTTGACATGGTGGCCGCCTGGTTTTCGGAGGATGGCGAGCATCCTGACGAATTGTCGGTAACGCTTGAACTACGGGGCTTCGAGAGCCCAACGAGGATGCTGCAGGCGGTGTACGTGGTAGAATTGTCCTACAACTATAATCACTACAGCGTGGTTGTACACACCGACCCTTCAGGAATTGGATACTTCATGGCAGGAAAATCGGAGGATGGGGACAGTGTCATTGACGGATGGAATGTATGCTCGGGGTTCTGTGACG
>DSCA01000113.1 GCA_011049295.1 Thermoplasmatales archaeon | reverse complement strand
TTCTAATATAGTCTCGTCTCATATGATCTCAATAAAAAATTAAAAAGGGAAAAGGAGGGGGGTAGAGAGGGGTTAAGTTTATGTAAGATTGTGTGGGCTGCTTTAGATGGTTATGGTCCACTTACCCATCTGACTGTTAGTGGGTTTGTACACCAGTCTCAGAGTGTATGTAGTTCCAGTAGTACCAATGTATTCTATGTAATCACCAGCTTGGACCAGTGCATCGTCTCCTTCAGTGATGTTGCCTGTCTTGTATTGGCTGTAGATTGTAACGTTGTTTTGGTCAAGGTCAGTAATAATGGCAATGTCTTTCCAGTTGAGATCGGGGTCTGCACTCACTACCTCCAAGCGGTCGTTGGTTGCATCGTTTCTGCATGCTATGTTTGGGGTCTCGTCTCCGCCGCCGCCGAAGCCGCTTACCCAGACGTAGATGGTCGCTGCCAGCACGACCGTTATGGCCACCATCAGGATAACGGCGATGATGGGGCTCACACCGGTCTTGTCTTCCCACATTTTTCCTATTTTTTCGGTGAGTTTTGTCATTTTATATCACCAAACCCCTAATAGCACATATAGTATATAAAGATTTCTATATTTGCGCACAATTTGCTATCAATTTGTTGGCAGTAAGCCGTTTTTTGCCGGTGAAAGCGGGAGAGACACAAACGTTTTATATCCTGTGGCCCTGATGGATGTCATGAAAATCCCGGCTGCGGCCGCCCTGGCCCTGGTTCTCTGCACGGCGCTCCTTCTCCCTGCCGCCGCCCAGGAGCCGGCCCATTGGGAGGTCAAGTGGTACAGGGTGCGCGCCACCACCGACGGAGGGGAATTCCGGGTGTTCCTGGGCTCCGAGCAGTGGAACCACACCAGCTTCCATTTCGACTGGGGCTCCCATCGCATCTACGGCACCCACACCGACAACGTGGTCTTTGTGGCCACCACCACCATCTATTCTTCCGGCGGCTCTTACCGGTTCAAGCTGTACGACGTGGACGACACGGCAACGGTGACCATCGACGGGGAGGAGATACTCACCGCCTCGGCCAGCAACGACGTCCCCGGGCAAAAAATCGTCAACTACTACCTGGACAGGGGCTCCCATCTTCTGCGGGTGGAGTACCGGGAAATCTGCTGCACGGCCTCCATCGGCTTCGATATTCCGGACGAGTTGTTTGAAAAAGACAAGAGCGATGCTGGCGATACCCCAGGCTTCACCGGCATTCTGGCCGCTGCCGCTCTGCTGGCCGTGGCTCCGGTGGCGGCCCGGGCCAGGCGGCCGTAGACACTCCGGCGGGGTCTACCGCAGCATGTCGAACTCCAGACCCCTCTCCTCCAGCTCCTCCCTTATGGCGTCAATCTGTTTCTCGTCCAGGGTCTGGAAGGTGATGGTGATTTTGACCTGACCGATGGGCACCGAGGTGGTCAGGCGGTCGTGGGAGATGGAGAGAACGTTGGCCCGCAGGCCGGCCAGGATGGAGATGATGTCGTCCAGCACGTCGGGCCGGTCGGGGGCAACAATGGCCACCCGGGCCAGCAGGTGGTGCTGCATCATGCCCCGCTCGATGACCTGGGAGAGCAGGGACAGGTTGATGTTGCCGCCGCTGACCACGGATACCACCCTCCGACCGGGAAAGGAGAGGCGCCCGCACAGGAGGGCCGCCAGCCCCACCGCCCCCGCCGGCTCCACCACCAGCTTGGCCCGCTGCAGCAGCAGGTAGAGGGTGCGGGCTATTTCTTCGTCGGTGACGGTGACCACCTCATCCACGTATCTCTTTACCAGGCCGAAGGTCAGCTCCCCCGGGTGCTTCACCGCGATGCCGTCGGCGATGGTGGATATGCTCTCCTGGGGCACAATCTCCCCCTTCTCCAGCGACCGCACCATGGACTGGGCCCCCTCCGCCTCCACCCCGATGACCTGCACCTCCGGGGACAGATGCTTCAGGGCCAGGGCGATGCCCGAAATCAGCCCTCCGCCCCCCACCGGCACCAGCACCACCTCCGCCTCCGGCAGCTCCTCAAAGATTTCCATGCCTATGGTTCCCTGGCCAGCCACCACCTGCTGGTCGTTGAAGGCGTGGACGAAGGCCAGTCCCTCCTCCTCCGCCCTCCTCCGGGCCGCCCGGTAGGCATCGTCATAGGTGGCTCCCTCCAGAACCACCTGGGCCCCGTAGGAGCGGGTGGCATTTATCTTGGTGGGGGGAGCAAACAGGGGCATGTACACCGTGCTGTCCACCCCCAGCAGGGTGGCGGCGTGGGCCACTCCCTGGGCGTGGTTGCCGGCGGAGGCACAGATGACCCCCCTCTTTTTTTCCTCCTCGCTGAGGTGATAGATTTTGTTGTAGGCGCCCCGCAGCTTGAAGGAGCCGGTGTTCTGCAGGTTCTCCAGCTTCAGGTAGGCGTGGCACCCGGCCATCTCGGAGAAGGTCTTGGAGCGCTGCAGGGGGGTCCGCTTGGCCACCGGCTTCAGCACCCGGTAGGCCTCCTGCACGTCCCCGAAATCAACCATGGGACTCCTCCAGCAGACGGTTGAGGAACTCCCGGGCGGTCATCCCCGGCTTCCCTATACCCTGCCCTGGGTGGGATACGGCTACCAGCGGGGCGTCCAGCATCTGGTCAAAGTCGCTCACCCCGGTGACCAGGGCCGCCAGGTCTCCCAGCCTGTTGGCGGTGTCCATGTTGAGATACCCGCACATCACGTAGCCGCCGGGGGCCGCCAGCAGCAAAAGCGGCGCCTTTCCCATCTTTACCCGTATGCCGGTGACCGGTCCGTTTTCCAGGGCGATGGTGTGCACCGTCACCGGCGGGGGCCCCCGGACCGGGTACCGGTCGTTTTTCTGCATGGCCATGAAATCCTCCAGGCTGCTCAACCCCGGCCCCCCTTTATAACTCTTGCCCCGCCGACAGCGTTTTATCCCCGTGTGCGCTCACCGGGCATGGACCCCATGGCCGTGCAGGCGGCGGTGGAAACGTACAACCGCTACCGTTCCCCGGAGGCAACCGCCGTCCTCCTGCAGGCCCGCCCCGCCTCGCTGGAGGTGCTGTTCACCGGCTCCCTCTGCCACACCTGCAGCTGCCGGGACTATCTCGAAGACCTGGTGGTGTTTCTGGAGGAACAGGGGGTCAGGGCGACCGTGGAGAGCATTGCTCCGGGGAGGCAGGGACTGGTGGTCACCTATCTCCTCTTGTGACGGAGCTCAGGCCAGAGTGGTGAACCCGTCGATGGCAATATGCGTGGTAGCCGATATAGCACAGCCAAACAGCAGCGAGATAGGGAAGATGCAGCGGTCGGGCCATGTCCGTGGCCTCCGAGACAAGATGGTCCGCATCCACCAGTACCCCGCATAGCCCAAGCAGGCAGAAGACAAGAAATGGATGGCCACGGAGCGAGCGATGTAGGGCAGCGTAAACTGCCACCAGTAGACGTCCGGCTTGCCCAAAAACTCTTCTACAAAATGCCACAGGTGATGGTGCAGTTCCGCCCACATACTGGTCTCCTCCGGTCATATGACGGCCACCACATGGGTTCGCCCTATATAACGGCTTTTCCCCCGTAAATTTCGACAGGTTTAAGTTCCAGGAGGAGTTCAGCGGATATGAAGACGGGTACCCTGGCGGCGGGAGTTATACTGCTGGTTGTGGGCATGCTGGAATACACGGGGACCACCTCGTTTCTCACCGGGCTGGAGGTGGGGCTGGCCGCGGAGACGCTGGCCCTCCTCATCCTCCTGGTGGGGCTGGCGGCGGCGGTGGCGGGCGCCCTTCTCCCCCTGAAAAAGCCGGCGGCTGGCCCGGTGGTCAACCCCAACGAGATGAAGAGCTGCCCGGAATGCGGCAAGCTCATGCCCCCGGACGCCTTCCGCTGCCCCAAATGCGGAGCCCGGTTCAGGGCGCTGCGGGAAAACCTGTAGCCATCGGTGAGATGGCCCTGCCGCCCCTGCTCTCTCTTCCGGGCTCAAAAAAGGGTATTGTCCTAATATAGGATAGTTTATTATACCTCTAAAGGTATTATCTTGTGGTGATTGTATAATGGCACGTCCACGAGGTGAAATCAGGGTTGTGTGTCAGAACCCCGGATGCCGTTACTACCGTAAGGAGAGGGGAAAGGATATCATCAAAAGCGGTATGTATCGTACCGGTCATCAGAGGTATTACTGTAAACACTGCAGGACCTATTTCATGGAAACCAAGGGAACACCACTCTACCGGAAACGACTGTCTGAAGATGAGATTATCACCATATGTAAACATCTGGTGGAGAAGAACGGTATCCGGAGTATCGAGCGGATTACCGGTCATCATAGGGATACGATTGGCAGATTGCTGGAGGATATGGCGGAGCATGCTGAACTCATGAATGAGTACCTCATAGAGAATCTTGGACTCAGCCCGTTTGAGTGTGATGAGCTGTGGTCCATGGTGAAAAAAAACAGAAGAAAGTTGAGCACCGTGGCTCACCTCAGCCTGAAGAAGGTGATGTCTGGATCTACACCTGCATAAAACGGCATACCTACTTTTTCGTAGCATTTGCCGTTGGAGCATGGACGCAACACACCTGCACCGTGATGCTTGAGAAACTATGTGACAGAGCAGAACCGCCCTGTCCAGATAACAAAATCGAGATATTTACGGATGGAAACGATGACTACACCTATGTTTTACCAGAGTACTATGACGGCACCTGCATTAATTATGGCCAGCTGGTAAAAATCCGGGAGAAAGGACGCGTCATCGATAAAGAGAGAAGGATAGTATATGGCACTCCTGACCTTGAAGATATTGAAACCACTGATGTAGAGAACTTCAACGGGATACTGCGAGAGAGAATCGGGAGATTGGTGCGAAAGACCAAATGTTTCTCAAAATATCGACAAAGACTGGAGTGTGCACTGGAATTATTCCAGTTCTACTGGAACTTCATACACGAGTTTAAAAGAGGAGTGTCACCGGCAATGTTAGAACACATAGCAAATCATCCCTTGA
>DSCA01000050.1 GCA_011049295.1 Thermoplasmatales archaeon | reverse complement strand
GGCGGGCGAATTGTGCTGCATGTCTCCCGGCGGTCCCGCCAGCCACGGTAACGTCGTCCACCACGTCGTGCACGTGCACCACGTTGCCACAGGCAAATATACCCGGCACGGAGGTCTCCATGTGCTCGTCCACCACCGCCCCGTCGGTTCGGCCGTCCATGGCTATGCGGGCCTGCCGGGACAGCTCGTTTTCGGGAATCAGCCCCACGGCCAGGACCAGGGTGTCGCAGGGAACGGTGGTCTCGGTGCCCGGCAGGGGGTTCATCTCCTCGTCCACGGCGGAAACGGTCACCGCCCGCAGCCGCCGGGAGCCATGGACGGCGGTCACCGTATGGGAGAGGTGCAGCGGGATGTCATAGTCCTCCAGACACTGCACCACGTTCCGGGTGAGACCCCCGGGGGAGGGCATGATTTCGTATACTCCCCGGACCGTGGCCCCCTCCAGGGTGAAGCGCCGGGCCATAATCAGTCCCACGTCGCCGGAGCCCAGGATGACCACGGTTTTTCCGGGCATCGCCCCCTCCACGTTGATGAGGCGCTGGGCGGTCCCCGCCGTGTATACCCCGGCAGGCCGGGTTCCGGGCAGCAGAATCTGGTTGCGGGTGCGCTCCCGGCAGCCCATGGCCAGGATTACGGACCGGGCGTCGATGTGCACCATGCCCTCCCGGGGGCTGACGGCGGTGAGGGTCCGGTCGTCACTCAAGGAGAGCACCGCCGTTTCCGTGTGCACGTCGATGCCTGACTGCTCCACCCGGTCTATGAAATGCTGGGCGTATTCGGGGCCGGTCATCATCCGGTCAAAAATGAAATTGCCAAATCCGTGATGGATGCACTGGGGCAGGATGCCTCCCAGCTCCCGCTCCCTCTCCAACAGCACGACCGAGACCGTTTCGCTGGCCGCCAGGGCCGCCGCCAGCCCCGCCGGCCCCCCGCCCACCACCGCCACCTCAGTCTTCATGCTCCCCCTCCAGCAGGCACTTGGCCGGACCCACGAAGAGACGGGAGCCGGGCCGGTCTTTTTCTATATCTTCCAGGGCACGGTCGCGTTCCCGGGCCAGGATTCTGGCCACCCGGGGGAGACAGAAGGCTCCCTGGCAACGGCCCATGCCGGCCCGGGTGCGGCGCTTCACCGCGTCCAGGGTGCAGGCGGGGAGGGGGGAGTGGACGGCATCCACGATTTCTCCCTCGCTGACCTCCTCGCACCGGCACACGATGCGTCCGTAGCGGGGATTGCGAGCGATGTGCTGCGCCCGTTCCTCATCGGAGAGCTCCCGTATGACGGGGGGTGACTGCCGCCGGGGCTGAAAGTGGCTCTTGGGCCGTAAGTCCATTCCCTGGCGGCGCAGAATGTCGATGACCAGGTCGGATATGGCCGGGGCGGCGGCCAGGCCCGGTGATTGGATGCCGGCCACGTGGATGAAGCCCCTTACTGCATCCGCCGGCTTGATGACAAAATCCTCGGTGAAGGTGGCCGCCCGCAGTCCCGAGAAATAGGCGATGACCGCCTGCCGGGGAAAGCCGGGGAGCAGCGCCTGGTAGTGCTCAAAAACGGCGTCTATCTCCTCCCGGGTGACCGACCGGTCGTCCCGATCCTGAATCTCGGTAATGGTGGGCCCCCACTGCAGGTTGCCGTCCACGGTGAGCATGATGCCTCCCCCCTTGTAGTGCTCGGTGCGGGGGAAACGCAGCAGGCTGAGGTGGTGACGGACGTAGTGGCTGGTCTCCTTGTCGAACAGCAGGATGGCTCCCTTTTTGGGATGGATAGTGTACTCCCGGGCCCCGGCCATGTCGGCAATCACGTCGGCGTACAGGCCGGCGGCGTTGATGACCCAGGGAGCGGCAATAGTGCCCCTGTCGGTCTGCACCCCGGCCACCCGCCCGTCCTCCACCAGCACGTCCACCACCTCGGTGCCCAGCATCACCTGGACTCCGTTGGCCACGGCGTTTTCGGCCAGGGCGATGGTGAACCGGTAGGGGCAGGTGACGCCGTAGGTGGGGGCATAGACCGCCGATAGCACGTCCCGGGTGAGGTGCGGCTCGGCCTCCAGCACCTCCCGCCAGTCGGCCCTGCGCATGGGCAGCCCCAGCTTTTTGGCCCGGCGGAGAATCATGGAGGGTATCAGCCGGCCGCCCACGGCCTGCGCCAGGGCGGTGGGCACGGCCAGTGAGGCAAATGACTGCGGGGTGAGCACGATGTACATGCCCTGCTGCCGGTAGGGCACCTGCAGCTCCCGGCACAGGCGGTCAAACTGCCGGTGTCCCTCCACGCACAGCCGCTGCTTCAGGGTGCCCATTTTTTCCCCGATGCCGGTGTGTACCATGCCGTTGTTGGCCTTGGAGGTTCCGCAGGCCACGTCGGTTTCCTTTTCCACCACCACCACCTCCAGGTGGTAGCGGGATAGTTGGCGGGCGATGCAGCACCCCACCACCCCGGCCCCCACGATGACCACGTCTGCCGTGCGCAGCCGGCGCTGCTCTCCCCGCCGGTGCTCAGGCTCCGGGCGTCCGGGGTAGGTAACCCGGTTCACCACTCCCCTCACCCCGGATAGCCTTCCTATGGCCGTGCCCAGGGACACATACTCGTGGTAAGAGGAAACCTCTCCCTCCAGGGTCACCACGCCGCCGCTGACCTCGGCTTTAACGGCGGTGTTCCATCCTCCCCTGTGAAGGCGCCGGGTGACCCCCCGCAGCAGCCGCCGACCACTCATGCCTCCTCCAGGGCCCGCCTGACCACCTGGACCAGGTCGTAGGCCTCAGCCCCCTGCCCGGAAAAGGCGCTCTTGCAGGTGGGACAGGCGGTGACGATGCAGAGTGCGGTACGGTGCAGTTCCTGCAGACGGGCCTCGGTGATGGCATCGGCCACTTTGGGAAAAAATGAGGGCAGGGAGCCGCCGCGTCCACAGCACTGGGTGTGCTCCCGTTTGAAGGGGGACTCCCGCACGTCCATGCCCATCCGGTGCAGAACCTGGCGGGGAGGGTCCATGACCCCCAGTTTGCGGGCCAGAGTGCAGGGGTCGTGGTAGACGCAGGGTCCGTCCACGGCGCCCGCGGGAAGCCGCTCTTCCTGAACCAGCCGGGCCAGATATTCGGATGAGTGCAGCACCTGGGCGGGAAGCGAGACGCCGTGCCGGGGGTACATCACCCGCAGCATGTAGGTACAGGTGGGGCAGCTGCACACCACGGTGGAGCACCGGCTGCTCTCCACCGCCCGGGCCTGATGACGTGCCACGTCCAAAAAATCGTCCACGTAGCCCATGGAAAGGAGAGGGGCACCGCAGCACCATTCCTGGGGGAGCATGGCCGGCGTAACTCCCGCTGCCTCCAAAACGGTGCGGGTGTCACGGGCTATCTCCGGGTGACGGGCGCTCACCTCGCAGCCCATGAAGTAGAGCAGGTCTCCGGTGGGGGGGCCGGCGGGCTCCACCTGGCGCTGGTGCAGGCTGTGCTGCTCCTCCAGTCGCTGTCTCGTCTCCCGTGCCGCCTCCGGCTCCCGGTGTCGGTCCACCAGGTCGGCCCGTACCCCCTGCAGGATGTCTGCGACGGAAAAGTCAAAGGGACACCACTCCCGGCAGGCGTCGCAGCTGCAGCAGGCATACATGAGGAGAGCGGCGTCATCGGTGGCCAGGGCCTCGGTTTCCAGAAAATAGGCCAGGCGGGCCTTGCCGGAGGGAGAGACGGCGTCGGTGGCCGCCGCAGCCAGCACTGGACAGTCGAATTTACACATGTTGGGGCACAGGGCGCACTTGATGACCTCGTCCATGTCCGCCCGGGTCTTTTTGGCAGGCAGGTACTCGTTTTTGCCCATCAGGAAATGCTTGAGGGCCCGGGCCTTGGTGGTCAGGGGAACGTGGGAGAGGGCATCCCGGACCCAGGCATATTTTTTATCGCTCATGGCCGCCCTCCATCTTGCCCGGGTTCATGATATGGTGGGGGTCAACGGCCCTTTTTACGGCCTGCAGCAGGGCCAGGCGGTCGCCCATCTCCCGGGGAAGCCACTTGTCCCGAATCAGCCCGATGCCGTGGTGGTGGCTGATGGAGCCGCCGTGGTCCACGGTGGCCTGCATGATGGCATCCCACACCGCCTCGTAGAAGGCAAAGGGGCTGCCTTTTTTGGGCGGAATGCCGCCGAAAGTGAAGTAGAAACACACTCCCTGTGGATAAAAATGAGAGGCGTGACCGGAGGCCACCACCACTCCGTCCACGCTGCGCATGCCCTCAATCACCGCCCGATAGGTTTCCAGGGCCCGCCGCCAGCCCACGGATATCTCCACGGTATCAAAAATGAAGCCCCGGGGCGTGAACTCCGAGGACTCCCTGACGTTGAACCGGGTGTCCAGCCAGTGCTTCACCGGCTCCTCTCCCCGCTCTTCTCCCCCCTCCTGGACGCAGAGGCGGCCGGCAGCCTCCCGCTCCAGCTCCACCAGGTCGGCGTCCCCCTCCATGAGCAGGATGAGCATGCACTGGCCCTTGAGGCCAAAGTGGCGAAGAGTCTCGTGCTGGTCGTAGATGCGGACCACCGCCGGGTACAGGTTTTTGCGCAGGATGCGGCGCACCGCCTCCAGAGGCTGGTCCAGCGTGTCAAAGGTAAAGGAGGCCAGAGCGCGCTTCTCAGGATACGGCCATATTTTCAGGGTGGCCTCGGTGATGATGCCCAGGGTTCCCTCGCTGCCCAGCAGCAATCTCTCCACCTGGGGGCCGGTGGAGGAGCGGGGTACCGGCTTGGAGTCAATGACGGTGCCGTCGGCCAGCACCGCCTCCAGGGCCACCACCATGTCCTCTATTTTTCCGTACTTTGTGGAGAACTGGCCGGCTGCCCGGCAGGCCATCCATCCCCCCAGGCTGGAGCAGTACAGGCTCTGAGGGATATGACCCAGGGTGTAGCCCGCCCGGTTGAGGTGGCGCTCCAGGTTCATGCCGTTGATGCCCGCCTGCACCCGGACCATCAGCCCGGCGTCGTCGATGTCCACGACGGCGTTCATTTTTCGCATGTCCACCACCACCCCGCCCCGGATGGGCACGGC
>DSCA01000177.1 GCA_011049295.1 Thermoplasmatales archaeon | reverse complement strand
CCCCGCCTGCGTAGCGCACCGAGGGGGCGATGTATGGGGGCACGCCCAGACAGGCTGGTTCATCCGTGTATCCGTCGAGAATGGTTATCATTACAACCACCACAATGCCCACACCTATTTTAAAGTTCCAGTGGAAATAAGGGGGTGTGGGTAACTTTTTTTAAGGGGGGCTTCTTTATGCCCTCATGCGAGCTTCCCGGGTGGTGGTAGCCATTGTGCTGGTCATTCTGGTCGCTCTCACCCCGGCGTCTCTTTTTGCTGTCAGTGTCGCCCGTTTTTCCGATAGCATGCACGCCGCCGCCCCGGGCAGAGAGTGGCAACCGGCCGACGAGGGCGACCACTATCCCAGCGGCCGGGAATGGTGGAATGTGGACGCTTTTTTAACCACGGAGAGCGGCACTCGATGGAGCCTGACCGCCAGTTTTGAATATGAGATGGAAACGCCGGCCTGCAACCTCTTTCTCACTCTGTTTAACCTGGACACCGGCCAGAGATACAGGTTGGGGTCGTATGGGGATCCCATTGGCACACTCGCCCACGCCAAGGGAGAGGTGAACCTGCACTACGGTGCTTCCTGGATGGCCGGCTCCTACCCGGTTTACGACGTTCATTTTGAGCGCCGGGGGGTACGGGTCACGCTTCATTATGAGGCCTGCACACCCCCCAGGTATGTGGCCGATTCCATCTCCCACGGCATTCTCCCCATGGGTGTCGGGCATTACGTCTATGGCTTCATCCCCCGGTGTGACGTGACGGGCGTCCTCATAATCAACAACAGCACTCACCAGGTGCTGGGTGTGGGGTACTATGAACACGTGTGGGGGAACTGGACGTACGGCAATCCCCTTCGGAACCCCTCCGACTTGGAGGGCATACTGTCGGCGTATGTAAACCTGGCCGGCTGGTGGCTGTCCCACCGGTCGATGCCTCCTCCCTCCTCAATCGGGCTGGCCACAGAGAGCAACATGTTTGGGTATGACTGGATTTGGGCGGCCTTTGACAACGGGTGGAGCATGTTTTACGGGAATCTGCCCTTCTGGGTTTACGAGGGACCCGCATTCGGCATTCTTTATCTGGTATCGGAGGACGGAGAGTACCATGTCTTCTCCGACATATCCTACACCTATGGGGAGTTGCGGTACGTTCCTGCGCATGATGTCTATTACCCCACCTCTGTACATCTGCAGGCTCAAAACGGGAACCAGCGTCTCTCCCTGACCTGCAGCATGGCGTGCGACGTTCACACCTACCTGGATACCAACCTCTCCTCGCCATACTGGCGAGCCATCTATCTCTGGGAGTCCCCCGGGCCCGTCGAGGGAACACACAGCCACGGCTCCACCACCGTACTCCTGAATGGCACCTGTGAAATAGAGCCCATGCGCCAGGTGTCGGCGCTGGGTCACAACCGACTGAGGGTGGGCCTGGGTGACTCTCCGGGCCTTGAACTGCAGGCGGTTTCTCATTTCTGGCGCTGGGGTTTTGATTTTTGCCTGAGGGTGTATCCCCGGCCCGCTGTCCGCCTCCGCTTTATGATTTAGCCAGGGCCTCCCTTCTCCTCAGGCGTCGTTTTTCGTATGCGGAGCCGATGAGGCTGATGACGATGGTGATGACAATGAGGGCAAAGGTGGCATTCTGGGCCACTCCCGCTTCAAACAGCGAATAAAAGGTTCGTGACAGCAGCAGCAGCACGCCGAATTTGGCGGCCGCCCCCACCACAATATACCTCATGGACTTCCAGTAGTCCCACCTGTTTACGGCGATAAAAGCCCCGGTGTAGGGAAGCACGGGTGCCACCCGGTTCACCAGCAGCATGCGCTCGTCGGCGATAATAAGAAGGTTGGCATACCTGCGCATCGCTCGTTGAATCGGTGCCGGCGGAGTGAACCGCTTTACGAGGGCATAGAGCAGGGTGTTTCCGGAAAAACTGGCCGATATGGCCACCACCCACAGCAGAGCCCCCCACCAATCCTCGTGCGGATTGGTGGCGTAGATGACCAGCAGGAAGAAGTCAGGCAGGGCGGGAAAAATCATGCTGTCGACGAGAAAAACAAGGAACAGCGCCAGTATCATGCCCGCCAGGCCAAACTGGCTGAAGGCATCGACCAGGGCCTCTCCAATCATGGTATCAGCGACCCATAGAGGTCGGCCAGCTTTTCTACCGTAGCGCCGATATCGTGCTCCTGCGCTATTTTCCGTGCACCGGTCTGCAGTTGCTGCCGCAGGGCGGCATCTTCGGCGATGCGGGCGATGTGGGCGGCGAATTCCCGGGCATGGTTTCCCTTCAGGCAGTTGTTTCCATGCTGGAACCATTCCCGGTAAATCTCTATGTCTCGGATTACCAGGACGTTGCCCGCGGCTGCCGCCTCGAACAGCACGTTGCCGTAACTTTCGGCGTAGGTGGGAAACAAAAAAATATCTCCGCCCGCATAGACCCCGGCCATGTCTTCAAAGGGGACGTGCCCCAGGAAGCGGGTGTTGGGGGGTGTGTCAGTGGTGTCAACATACTCCAGGCCGGGCTCCCGGGAGCCCACCCACACAAACTGCATTCTCTGGTGGTGGGTGAACCGTCTGGCCACCTCGATAAAATCTTGCACCCCTTTCCTGGGGATGAGAAGCCCCACGGAAAACACTATGCATTCGTCTTTCCAGTCATGCATCTGCCGGAATTTCTCCCGGGCCACCGGGTCGGGGGCAAACCGGGTGGTGTCCACTCCATTGGGAATCACTACGGTGGGGGATGTTATGCCGTTGCTCTGCATCCATCGCTCCACATAGGGGGTGGCGCATATCACCGTGTCTGCCTGGTTGTACAGCCACCGCGAATACCGGTTGAACAGGGGATGGATGACTCCCTCGAATTTAAACCCGCCCTTCACCAGCTCCGGTATGTGGCGGGCGTGGATGACCACCGGCGCTCCCTTTTTTTGCGCCCGTTTGACCGCGGGCAGCAGGGTGGGCAGGGGGTTGTGGAGGTGGATGATGTCGTACTCTCCTGTACCGTCGATGTCCGCCTGGATTCCTCTTTCTCGCAGGCGCTGGACCAGTATGGGCACCTGGGTCCCCATTCCCCCGGCGCTCTGGAATCGGATCCATCTGCTGAGGGATTTAAGGCCGGTAACCATGTTTACTTTCATGCTGCCGCTCAGGTTTGAATTACTCATTGTTTATTAAGTTATCTTGTTTTGTTTCAACCCGGGGCATCAAGGCAAAAGTTAAAAAGAAATCGTCCCATCTCTAGGGGGATTACATGCAGTTGCAGGACCTCGTCGTCAAGGAAGATGTTTTTGACCTCATGTATGAGCCCCTGGCCGGCTCCAACCTCACCAACCTACTCCGCCTGTGGGCCCAGAACAGGTTTTACATCGCACCGCGCTACCTCCCTCGCCTTCTGTATGCCCTCACCCTGAGCACCGTCCTGTCTCCCTTTCGGGTGGCGGAATCCGTCAAGTTCGGACCGCGTATCCGGGAGACGGAGTTGTCTCATCACCCGGTGTTTATCATTGGCCACTGGCGCAGCGGCACCACCTATCTGCATAACGTGCTGTCCCAGGACCCCCAGTTCGGGTACTGTACCACCTTTCACTCCGTGCTCCCCGGCGCCTTCATGGTGGGCGAACACTCCCTGAAATCCATCGTGGCCGCCAGCATTCCCGACAAGCGCCCCATGGACGACGTGGCTATGGGTCCGGATCTCCCCCAGGAGGAAGAATACGCCATGGGGGCCTTTACACCCTGGGCCTACTACAATGGATGGTGTTTTCCCCGCGGCATGCGGTTTTACAACCGTTGCGTGACCATGGAGAACCTCCCGGGTGCGGCTGCTGCGGAATGGCAATCCTCCTACCACTATCTCCTCAAAAAACTGACTCTGCTGTGGAAGGGGCGACAGCTGGTGCTCAAAAACCCGGCCAACACAGCCCGCCTCTCCCTCCTCCTGGACATGTACCCGGAGGCCAAGTTCATTCACATCTGCCGCAACCCCTACCACGTTTTCTTTTCCATGATGAAGTTCATGGTGCGCGTTTTGCCCCGCTACTGCGTGCAGAGGCCGCCGTCCACCGATACCATGGCCGCCATGGTTCTGGACGTGTACCATTCCCTCTATCGGGCGTATTTTGAGCAAAAGGACGCCATTCCGGAGGGCAATCTGGTGGAGATACGATACGAAGAGTTCCTCCAGCGGCCCCTGGCGGAGATGGAGCGCATCTATTCCACGCTGGGCCTGGCCGGTTTCCCGGAGCAGAGAGCCACCTTTCAGCGCTACATAGATGCCCAGGGGAGCATACGTACCAGCAGCTACGACCTGGACGAGGCCACCAAGCAGCGCATCCATGACCGCTGGCAGTTCGCCTTTGACGCCTTCGGCTATCCTCAATAGCGCTACCTGAAGTCGCCGTTCAGATAGCGGGATGCCAACTCCCGGTACACGGCGGCGTTGCGCCGGGTTTCCTCCAGCAGCCCCTCGTCCTGCCGTACCACCTTTGCCGGCACCCCCACAGCCAGGCTGTGGGCGGGCACGCTCATGCCCGGGGGCACCACGGCGTTGGCCCCTATGATGCAGCCCTCTCCTATGTGGGCTCCGTCCAGCACGGTGGCATTTATCCCAATGATGCAGTCGTCGTCCACCCGGGCTCCGTGCACCATGGCGCAGTGGCCCACCGAAACCCCGTCCCCTATCTCAATGGAGTTCTCGGAGGAGACATGCAGCACGCAGCAGTCCTGCACATTGCTGCCGTTGCCGATCACGATGTTGTTTAGGTCTCCCCGGATGACGGCGTGCTCCCACACGCTGCACTGCTCTCCGATGCGTACGTCGCCGATGATCACTGCCGAGTCGGCCACATAGGTGCCCTTGCCGATAATCATGCAGGGAAATACACAGGGCCTTTAAAGATTTGGCGCGGGCACTAAACCGTTTTATAGACGGATTGCTTTTTGTCCCATGACAGTCTTCACGGAAACAGTACAGGTATCCACCTCTGAAATGGACGTAGTGGATATCACCTCGCGGGTAGGGGAAGT
>DSCA01000153.1 GCA_011049295.1 Thermoplasmatales archaeon | reverse complement strand
CTACGTGGTTCCCCAGGTCCTCCGCCATCTGGACGAGGACACCGCCACCCTTTACTTCCGCGTGCAGGAGACGGAACACCGCGTGGTCTGCGCCGTGGTGGACCAGGATACGGGCGCCGTTTTTCACCGGGGAAAACAGCCGGTGGTCCGCCCCCCGGAAATGGTCAGCCTTAGGGTGCCCACCAGCGACCTTAAAAATGTGGAGACGAATATACTTGTCCACGTGAGGAAGGAAGAACATGCCTGAAGAGCGCCAAGAGCATCACATCACCTGCATAGAATGCCCGGTGGGATGCAGCCTCCTTGCCGTTCGGAAGCCGGAAGGCATCACGGTAACCGGCAACCGCTGCAAGCGGGGAGAGAGCTACGCGGTGCAGGAACTGGAGAACCCCACCCGGGTTCTCACCACCACCGTATGGGTGGAGAACGGGGTCCATCCCCTGCTGCCCGTGCGCAGCGCCCGCCCCCTGCCCAGGCACCTGGTGCCGGAAGGTGTGCGTCTTCTGGCCGGCATCCGGATGTCTGCCCCCGTCCGGGTCGGCGAGACCGTCTGTGGCAACATCGCTGGCTCCGGCGTGGCGGTCATCGCCACCCGCTCCATGGAGGCCCTGCATGGCTGACTACGTAATGGCCCTTGATGCCGGCACCACGGGGATTCGGGCCATCGTTTTCGACCACGACGCCCGGGTGGTGTCGCAGGCCTACCAGGAGCTCCATCCGGTGTATCCCCGCGAAGGCTGGTGTGAGTTGGACCCCGAGGACGTGTGGCGGCAGTGCCTCTCGGTGATGCAGATAGCCCTCCGCCAGAAGGACATCCCGCCCCGGAACCTGGCCGCCCTGGGCATCGCCACCCTGCGCTCTACCAATCTGCTGTGGGACCGGCAGACGGGTCGGCCGCTGTACAACGCCATCACCTGGCACGACACCCGCACCGCCTCCCTCTGCCGCCAGATGGACGGCCACCGCAGCATGCGCCTGGTCAGGGGTCTGGGGCGCATGGCCCAGGGCATAGCCCGCCTGTGGCCGGGCCTCCGTCACACCCCCACCGGCGCCCGCCTGATAACCGCCGCCCACCTGTCCTTCACCCCGGCCTCCGCCCTGGCCCACGCCCGCTGGATGCTGGACCACGTGGAGGATGCCCGCCAGCGCGCCGAGGCGGGGGAGGTGCTCACCGGCACCATGGACACCTGGCTGGTGTGGAAGCTGACCGGCGGAGAGGTGCACGCTACCGACTTCTCCAACGCCAGTGCCACCAACATGTTTGACTCGTTTTCCCTGAAATGGAGCGACCTGTTTCTGGAGCTGTTTGACGTTCCCGCCGCCATGCTGCCCGAGGTGCGAGATACCACCGCCGATTTCGGCGAGGTGGACGCCTCCCTGCTGGGCTCCCCCCTGCCCATCCGGAGCGTGGTGGCCGACCAGCAGGCGGCCCTGTTCGGCGAAACCTGCTTTTCCCCCGGCGACGTCAAGTGCACCAACGGCACGGGAACCTTCATCGACATGAATGTGGGCCCCCGCCCCCCCGCCTCCCTGCACAAACTGCTGCCCCTTATTGCCTGGAGCATCGACGGTCAGGTCACCTACATGCTGGAGGGCATGATCAATACCACCGGCTCCGCCATCCAGTGGCTGCGGGACAACCTGCAGATAATCGAATCCGTGGAGGACTCCGACCGTCTGGCCCAGACCGTGCCGGACACCGAGGATGTGTACTTCGTTCCCGGTTTCACCGGCCTCTCCTCTCCCTACTGGGACCCCCACGCCTGCGGGGTGGCGGTGGGCCTGGGCCGGAACACCCGAAAGGAGCACATCGTGCGGGCCGTCCTGGAGGGCATCGTGTACCGGTGCAAGGACATCCTGCTGGCCATGGAGATAGACGCCGGCATTCCCATCAAATCCATCACCGTGGACGGGGGGGCCTGCCGCAACGACTTCCTGGTGCAGTTCACGGCCGACATGCTCAACGTGACGGTTCAGCGCCCCGCCATGGTGGACGGCACGGCCAAAGGGGCAGCCTACCTGGCCGGTCTGGCCGCCGGCTACTGGTCGTCCCTGGACGAGTTACGGGAAAAGCAGCACATCGACCAAGTGTTCGAGCCCTCCATCGGCGAGGAGAGGCGGCGCCGGCTGTATGCAGGCTGGAAGCGGGCCATCACCAAGTCCTTCAAGTGGCGGGACTACTCGGCGTAGATGGCGGGGCGGAGGGGAACCGCCTGGTCTTTCTTGTTTCCCGGGTCAGGCGCCTGCTCATCGGCCCGGAATACTCGTACCTGGGCGCCCAGCTCCCGCTCCAGAAATTCCCGGGCATTGGACAGGTGCCCGTATTCGTCGATGCGCCGGTACATGGTTCCCCGCTGCACCTCCGGCAGCAGCTTCTGGACGAAGGCAGGCACCGCCTTCCCCTGCCGCCGCATGTTTTCATCCTCCATCACCTGCTTCATCAGGCCGCCCATGCTCAGGGTGCCGTTTTCGGCCAGACGGGAGGCTGTTTCGGCCACCTCCCATTTCCACGGGGGGGCGGTGTAGATGTAAATGGTGGAGGGGTCAAGGCTGGTCACGCTCAGAATCTCCTGCACGTCCTGCAGGGTGTCCACCAGCAGTTGCTCTCTCTGCAGAATGTGCTCGTCCACCTTCTGTGGCTCCGGGAAAGCCTGCTGGGACACCAGCCGCCGCTCCCCCATTTTTTCCCACAGCTCCTCGGCCAGATGGGGGGTAAAGGGGGTCATCATGGTCAGCCAGGTGCGCAGCAGGCGGCGAACCGTAGCCCGGTGCTGCCCGCCCCGCCGCTGGTACCACTGCAGGTGATTTGGCAGGTCGAAAAAGATGATGTTGGCGGCCCGGCGGAGCTCGTATTCCTCCATGGCCCCCCGGACCTCGTTGACGGCCCGGCCGCCCACCGCCGTCAGCCAGTCGTCGACATCCCCCGCCTCCTCGCCCCCCGCCTCCAGCAGTTCCTGGGCCAGGTGCCACAGGCGCACCAGCCGCTTGCGGTAGGTGGCGGCGGTGTCCCCGTCCCACTCGATGTCCACGAAGGGAGCGCCGATGTGGGCGTAGTAGAGACGCATGGTGTCCACGCCGTAGCGCCGGGCGGCATCCGGGATGGGCACCGCCCCCCCCTTGGATTTGGATATCTTTTCTCCGCTCTGCTGGGTGATCCACCAGTGGACAAAGATGCCCTGCGGCCAGTGCCGGGGCTCCATGACGGCCACGTGGTTCATAACGAACACCGGAAAGTGCACCGTCTTGTGCTCCTTGCCTCCCAGGTTGATGTCCACCGGATACCAGTACAGAAAGTCCTGCCGGGCCTCCTCCCACAGGGGGTCGGCGGGCGCCCCCCGGCCCAGAAACACGTAGTCGAAGAAGTCAAGGCTCATGTCCCCGGGCTGAATCCGACCCTGGTTGACGTACTTGGCAACCACGTAGTAGGCGGGGTAGAGGGTGGAGTCAGATATGGGCTCGATAATCCATCCCTCTTCAAAGGGAAACTCGGTTCCCAGCCAGGACCCCTGGCGGATGCAGGCCCGGTCGCCGAACCAGTCCAGCACCTTGGGCAGCTCCTGCCGGTACTCCTCCGGAAAAATGTGCATGCTCTGCACGTGCTCCTTGCTGGTCTCGGTGAGAGTCGAGTCGCTGTAGCGGATGAACCACTGGTGGGGGACCCGCTTGATAACCACCGGGCTTCCGCACCGACAGATGACGGGAAGGGAGAACTCCCGCAGTACGGCGGCCTGTCCGGCCTCCAGGAGAGCATTTTTTACCGCATCCTTTATCTCCGCCACCGCCGTGCCCGCGTACTCCCCGCAGCGCCGGTTGAGCACCCCCCGGTGGAACTCCTCCTTGTACACCCTCCGGGTGGCCTCCTCCAGAGCCTCGTGCTCCTCCTGCCTCCGGATTCCCATTTCCTCCACCACCTCCCTGGCCGGCACCTGGTAGCCTTCCACGTTGATTATCACCAGGGGCTCGATGTCCGGAGCCGCCTCCCGCAGGGCCACGTAGTCGTAGGGGGCATGGGCGGGTACGGACATCACGATGCCGGTGGCCACCCCGGGGTCGGCAAAGGTGGCCGGTAGAACGGGAATCTCCCGGTTTACCAGGGGATCGGTGCAGGTTTTGCCCACCAGCTGGCTGCCCTTGACAGTATCCACGGCCCTTATCTCTCCCTCCATCTGGCTGGCCATTTTTCGGAGCCCCTCCTCGGATATAATCCATCGCTCGTTGCCCACCTCTGCCACCACATACTCCACGTCCGGATGCACCCACATGTTGGTGACCCCGAAGACGGTCTCCGGTCGCAGGGTGGCCGCCGGCAGTACCATGTCGTCCATTGTGAACTTGATGACCGTGAACTCCAGCACCTCCGCGTCCCCCCCCTCCGAAATGTCGGTTTCCGACTTGTCCACGGCCACCGGCCCGCACTGGGGGCAGAAGGGCGCAAAGTGGGGTTTTTTGGTCAGCAACTCCTTTTCCCGCAGTTTGTGGAACTGCCACTGGATGAATCGCCGGTATCCGGGAGACACCGTATCCGTGAGGCGGGTGTAGTCGATGAAAAAGCCGAACCGCTTCCAGTAGTCGTCCACGTACACCTGGCTGAAGTAGCGGACAACCTCGGCCGGGTCGGCCAAATTGGCTATCACCTCCTCCGGGCACCCGTTTTCGCGCAGATACTGCAGAACGGCGGGGTCTCTCCGCTCCACCTTTTTGGCCAGGCTCACCGCCGGCAGGCCGGAGGCATGAAAGCCGGCCGGAAAGCACACTGCATGGCCGGTCATCCTCTTGTACCGGGCAATCATGTCCGCGTAGGCGAAGCCGCGCATGTGGCCCACATGCAGGTAGCCGGAGATGCCGGGATAGGCAAAGTGAATGAAGAATTTTTTGTCTCCCCCCCGCCGCCCCTCGTACAGTCGCTCCTCATACCACCGCTGCTGCCATTTTTGCTCTATGGCCGTGAAATCCACCATCGGGGTCATATGGGAGAAATTTATATAAGCGTTGTGAAAGGAAGGCATGCTGAACTCAATCCAGGCTGGTAACCATTTTTATATAGTTTTTGTCCCTATTGCCGGGGACATTATTTGATACTTTTG
>DSCA01000159.1 GCA_011049295.1 Thermoplasmatales archaeon | reverse complement strand
GGCCATCCCCAAGGGAAAAAGGGACAGCCTAACGGTCACCGTGACCTGCCTGAATGCCTCCGCGGGCACCGTACGCCTGGATGTGCTGGAGGATGTGGGAGCCACCGTCACCGTCACCCCTGCCAACACCACCATCAATGCCGGCCAGTCCAAGGAATTCCTGGTCACTATCCAGATGCCGGAGGGCAATCTCACCGGCAACAGTGTTCAACTGCAAGCGGTGGGCTCGGTGGGCGTGCAGAGCGACATATGGGAGATCCAGCTGACCGTCGGCGAGGAAGGAGGAGGGACGCCGGGCTTTGCCGCCCTGCTGGCCATGGCCGCCATCTTCGTGGCCCTGCTGATTATGCGACGACTCCGGTGAGCTCGCGCCCCAGCCACTTGTAGAGACCCCCCATAAAAATGCGACAGGGTTATATGTGGGCGAAGGTTAGGCGGACATGCCTGACCCGGACCTCCTCCGCCTGGCGGCCGGCCTGGCCGTCCTGCTGTATGCTTCCTACACGGACCTGAAGAAGCGGGAGGCGGCCAACCGTCTGTGGGTCATTATGGGTGGTCTGGGAATCGTGCTGCTCTTTTTCTCCGATTACGACTGGGGCCAGGTGGCCATGTCCATCGTGCTGGCGGTTCCCCTGACCTTCGGCCTGCTGTTCGCCGGCATGGGCGGAGCCGACGCCAAGGCCCTGCTGGCCATCGCCCTGCTGACGCCGCTGTTTCCCCACATCCGGGCAGGAGTGAACCTGCCGCTGTGGACGGCACCGGTGGCCCTGCCCTTTCCCTTCATCGTGTTCATCAACGCCCTGCTGCTGTTTCTGGCCATCCCCCTGGCCTTCCTGGTGCTCAACGCAATGCGGGGCGACCTGGCCTTCCCGGCCTCCCTGCTGGGCTACCGGATGCGGGCCAGCGACGTGGGAGACAGATTCGTGTGGCCCATGGAGAAAATACGGGACGGCCGGCGGGTGCGCGCCATCCTGCCCCAGAAAGAGGTGGACCCGGCGGTGTTCGGAGACGCCGAGATATGGGTGACCCCCAAGGTCCCTTTTCTGGTCCCCCTGACCGCCAGCTACGCGATCTCCTTTATCCTGGGAGACATTCTCTACAAAACAATTTCACTTTTTATCTGATTTCCGCTCCACCAACTCCTCGATGTCGGCTATTTTCTTGTTCATGGCCTCAATCATCCGCTTCTGGCTCAGTATCAGGTTCTTGATGGAATCCTTGAGCTCGCTGACCGTGGAATCCACGATGACCCCGATGAGACGGCGCTGACGGTTGACGGCCATGGACAGGCGGCGGTACTCCTCGGCCTCCTCCTCGCCCACCTCCCGCCTGATGGTGTCGTACATGTCCTGGATTTCCTTTTCCCGCTCCAGGATGTCGTTGATTTTGTGGAGGAGGGCCTTCTTGGTGAAGGGCTTGACTATGTAGTTCTCGATGTGGTCGATGGGCTTGCTCCGGGTGTCCTCGGGGGTCAGGGGAAGGGCGGTGAGCATGGATACGGGGATGTGGGAAAAACGCTGGTCCCGCTTGATGGCCCGCAGGGTCTCCCATCCGTCCATGCCGGGCATCATGATGTCCAGCAGGATGAGGTCGGGCTGCTGCTCCTCCAGTTTGTCCAGCGCCTCCTGGCCGTCGTGGGCCGTGGTGACCTCCAGGCCCTCGGACTCCAGCATCTTCTTGACGATGTCTGCCACCTCGTATTCGTCGTCAACGACCATAACGTGTCTGCTCACTCTATCACCGTATGGTTTCTTCCAGCTTGATAAAGATGTCCCTTATGGTGGTGGAGGACTCGATGACGTCCCGCACCATTTGTTTGCCGAAGGGACGGAATCCCTCGCCGCCCGCCGCCTCGATGCGCCGTTTCATCATGTCCATGAGCACGTCGGCGGAGGGCAGAGTCAGCCTGATTTTTTCAATGTCCCGGCCCTTGAGATAGTTGTCGACGATGTCATCCACCTCGTTTACCGAGGCCAGCACCGCGGACATCTGCAGGCCGGGCTCGTCCAGCTTGCTGACCAGGTACTCGAAAACCTTCCGGTCCCGGATATATTCCACCTCGTCCAGCAGCAGGAGGACCGGCCGCTCAATCACCTTTTTGCGCAGAAAGACCCGGGAGAAAAACGAGGGCCGGATGGCCGCCTCCATTTTGGCCTTTACCTCCTCCAGGGTGAGGTTCTCCCCGCCGTGAATCACCACCGGCTCCACCCTGTACACCGGGGCAAACTCGCTCAGCCACAGCAGGAAGGTGGTCTTGCCGATGCCCGTATCCCCCAGAATCCAGAAGACGTCGCTGGAACCGGCGATGGTCTGCAGAATAATCTTGCGCGCCTCGTCCTTGTAAACCATAAAGCCCGGATTGGGCTCATTTGGATTCAGGATGAGTTGCTCGGCCGGCATTTTCACTTGTAAACACCTCCTGCTTTATATTACTTTCAGTATTTTTCAGGAATGGGCCCAGAAGAAACCAGACTCACACAGGCCAGCGAGGTTCCCAGAACCACCGAAAAAAACACCGCGTTTATCCAGAAGCCGGAGAAGCCCAGGAAGAGCGTAGCCAGGGGACACACCGCGGTCCAGTTGCCCAGCGCCCCGTGGGTCCTGACCACACCCAGGTTGAGAAACATCAAGCCCACGGGGGCGGTGAACATCGTGTAGGGCATCACAAAGGACAGCAGCGACGAAAACAGGACGGGAAACTCCCCCGTCAGCGCAGCAAGACCGCTAACAAAGGTCAAAGCGGTGGCAAACAGCCAGGCCATGGCCATGATAAGCCCTCCCCCGAATAGGGGCAGCGCAAACAGGGTGCTCAATAACAGCAGGCCCGGGAATACAACGGGAAACGTGACCGCCATTCCCAGCCCGGTCACCCGGCACAGGACGTTGAAGCTGAGGTTGGCATTGGGCCCCGGCAACGGAAACAGACCGGCCAGCGGACCGCTTTCATGCGGAAAACGGGGGACGGGCAGAAGGGCGTCTCCCGGCACCAATCCGTACTCCTTCAAAACGGAGAGCAGCCGGTGGGGGTCCCCGACGGCGCTGAGCGCACCATATAGCTCCTGCAGCCGGGCAGGATACAGGACGTGAAGGGAACGCTCCAACCGGCCGGTCTCCGAGAGCGCATAGACCTCCACCGTCTCCGTCACGGCACAGCCAGCCCCGGCCATCTCCCTCTCCTCCGCCTGGCCCCACCGCCCACCGCCAAAATCACCGTACACCGGGGCCAGGCACAGCACGAGGAGCAGCGCAGCCGCTGCCCCCGCCCACATCTTTGTAACTCTCATGACAACCTCCCAACACGTATCCAACTGCACCGGAGATAAATACTTTTCTCCGCCGTCCCGCCCGGATGATATAAAAAATTTTCGAGTTTATCTCGTATTTTCCTAACAAAATCAAAAACAGCATTAACCCCTATGGCGTTATAGGTCTGGAAGGGGAACCCGCTAGTTTTTCTGGCCTCTTGCGAAGTCCCCGCATCGGGTTCCCCGCCCCCCTCTTGCCACCGATAAGCTGCCCGTCAGAGGCAGCATCCGTCAAACCGCAAGGCATAAGTAGCCACAGACCGATGAGTGGAAGAGAGGTGTACTGTATGAGTCACAGGATATCAGGATACGCGGCCGCCGTGATGGTGATGGTCGCCAGCCTGGCCGGCGGACTGGCCGTCGCTCCGGCGTCGGCGGAGGGCTCCACTGAGACGGACGACACCACGCCACCCCAGATAACCATCCTCAGCCCCCGAGAGGGATACGTATATTTCGCGGGCATCGAGCTGTTTCCCAATCCCTTCGGGCTCACCATGACCATGGGAGCTTTCCTATTCAGACCCGGCGCGGCCATGGCCGTCGACAACATAGACCACCCCAGCGAGTTCCACGTCACCGTCCTCCTCGACGACCGGGCGGGAACCACCGCCACCTACGTCCCCTGCGACAACACCTTCATATGGCAGGGCTCCCTGGGCATCGGCTTCGGCATCTACAACCTCACGGTCACCGCCCGGGACACCAGCGGCAACACGGGCAGCACCCACCTCCGGGTCTTCTACGACTGCATCCTGCCGCCCAGCAGCTAGCCGGTCAGTTTTTTTGTCATCTCAAAAATTTCGATGCCATAGTAGTTTCTTTTTTCCCCGTGACACGGAAACCGGATTTCTCGTACAAGTCCAGCGCCTTTACTAGGGGATGATAACACTCCAGGGACACAAGCCTACATTGTCTCTGCCTGGCAAACATCTCAGCCCTTTCAAGTATTTGTTTTCCGATGGCCTGTCCCTGGTAATGCGGTTCGACAGCCATGCTCTGCAAATAGATACGCCCCTCCCCCTCCGGTTTGAGAGAAACGGTGCCCACCGCCACACCATGACATGTAGCGACTAAAACCACCATTTGTCCATCCTTAATGCGGCTCTCGATTTCCCGAGGAGAAAGAACAGTGGCGCTATAGGCCTCCTCCGTGTAATAGCGGCTATAGGGTTCAAAGGCGTGGGAGAGAATCCTGTATATCTCTTCGCCATCGCCTGGCTTTGCCTCCCGAATCTTTACCTCCTCTTCCCCTGACATCAACCACGGCAAGTATAGACCTCCCCTGGCATTAGCGCCCACATCGTTATCGCATCCCCCTACAAATCTGTTTTGCCCTTATCCGGTCCCACACTGATGCAACGGCCACAGGGGATGAATCCCTGACCAGAGCCTGGCAGAGCAAAAATACATTTTAGTTGGACTATAATCCAATTAAAATAAAAAAGAGGATGGTCTTGGAGGTAACAACAGGCCGCTCCCCATTAAGCTTCAACACCACGTCTCTATCTACTTGGTGAGTACGATTTCTATAGAGGAAACGTTGCGAGATTCGCCTTCCTTTGATGTGACTTCCTCGGTGTTGATAGAGATGGTTCCAACGGTTACATCTTTCAAGAACCGGTGTCGAACGATTTCTGCTGCATCAACGGCACTGGAGATAGCTCGACCGCGGGCCTTCAGGGTCATCTGTGTTGCTCCCTGGTTAAACCCTGTTATAACCGCGAGCACGTAGTTCATTGGCGGCTTGGTTCCGACATAGACGACGTTCTCTTCCTTGTTCACAGTATCACCACGTCTGGCAATAGCCGGAGCTTATTTAACTTGACTTTGTCAGATTAAATTTTTTTGAGATAGCTCTCAATTTTTCGGAACATTTTTTTGCTCTGTATTCTCTTGATAATATGGAGGGGATAGGGAATGAAGTTTACCCTAT
>DSCA01000059.1 GCA_011049295.1 Thermoplasmatales archaeon | reverse complement strand
GGTAGAGGTGGTCGTCGGCCACCACGAAGAGGGGGAGGTCCGGGCTCTCCAGATCCACCTCCAGGCCGTGCCGGCCACGGATAACCGCGCCCAGGTGCTGCTTGAGACGGGAGATGCTGTGTCCGTGGTGAAACCGCCGCCCCTGGATGCTGAAGGTGGTCCAGGGGGATAAATCCATCTGTTCCAGGTCCCGGGTGACGGATTCCAGGGTCCCGGCAGCCAGCACCACATGGACGCCGTAGGAGAGGGCCAGCCTTTCGGCCATAGATGCCACCGTTTTCTCGTCCACCTCCGCCTCCGCCACCCACACCCGGTGTCCGGACAGGGTGCGCGCCCGGCTGTCGTGCAGGGCTAGGAGGGCTGCGGCCTCCGCCCGGGGGAGACGGGGATGCTCGCCGGAGAGTTCAAACAGGAGGTTCATTCTCTGGGCTCTTCCGGGGGCTGGTGATTGCCTCTGAGGGCGTTCAGGATCTCCTGCTGGATTTCCAGCTGCTGCCGCTGATAGGGAGCCAGGGTGTTCTGCTGCACCAGGTTTTCCAGCAGGTTGCGGGTTTCCGTGTAGGGATGCACGCCGTGCAACTCGTAGAAGCTGCGGGTCCGGGGCGTGTTCACCCCCCGGCTGCCCCCCACGAAGCCGAAAAAGCCCAGGCGCTTGCGGGGCGCCGCCTCCACCCCGCCCCCGGCGAAGGCCTCGTCGTCTCCCATGCCGAAGCCGGAGGGGGTGATGGGGATGATGGTCCCGAATCCGAAGAGTTTGCCCAGCAGGCCCTGGGCGGCGTCCAGGTCGGTTATTTTTTCGTAGCGGAGGCTGCGCTCCTTGACCAGGATGATGCCTCCCCGCAGATGGATGCGCAGGTTGGTGAGCAGGTAGCGATGGGAGCGCCGGTAGACCTCCACCAGGGGCAGGCCCAGCAGAAAGAGGGCGATGGTGTAGGCGGGAAAAAACACCCGGGCCGCGTCCCACAGGCCCCAGTACCAGGCCATGCCCAGGGCGGCGGCTATAACCGCGGCGTAGCCCATCAGGATGCGCCAGCGGACGAAAAGCAGGGAGGCCACGATGCCCATCAGCACCAGCCCCACCAGCCAAATCTGGGGGGCCAGGCCCGACTCCAGGCCCAGATTGATGTCCCTCCACACCGGTGCGTGGTACAGCCAGAGGAGGAAGACGCCCCAGACCACCGGGGCCAACCACAGGAGGTGGAGGGGGGCAAATGACAGCACGTGGGGCACCAGCCGTTTTTCCACCCTTTCTCCCTCCAGCAGTCGCAGCTTCACGACCGAAATAATGAGATGCTCCTATACAACGTTTTCCTTTTGTGCCGCCGGAAAGGCTTTAGGAGAACGGGAGCAAAACATTTTAATAAATGTTGTTGTTTTACTGTGTAATCTGGTGATTAAAATGAGAAAGATTGTAGAAGAAGCAATGTCACGAGCCGATAATAATGCTCAAGAAATCGCCATGGACGAACAGGAAATGCATGAACTGGAAAAAAGCAACCGGGAACTGGAAGAGGTTCTGGCCGGCCTCACCACCAACATAAAAGTGGTGGGCTGCGGGGGCGGCGGGACCAACACCATCCAGCGGTGCGTGGAGGCCAAGGTGTACGGGGCGGAGCTTCTGGCCCTGAACACGGATGCCCAGCACCTGCTGTACGCCCGGGTGCCCAACAAGCTGCTCATCGGCCGGCACATCACCAAGGGGTTCGGCGCCGGCTCGCTTCCCCAGAAGGGCAAGGAGGCCGCCATGGAGAGTGAGGAGCAGATTCGACGCAGAATCGAGGGAGCCGACATGGTGTTCGTCACCTGCGGTCTGGGCGGGGGCACCGGCACCGGCTCGGCCCCGGTGGTGGCCAAGCAGGCCCGGGAGGACGGAGCGCTGACCATCGCCATTGTCACCCTGCCCTTCAGCGTGGAGGGACGGATTCGCCGGGAGAACGCAGAGATGGGCCTGGCCCGGCTGCGGGACGTCTGCGACACGGTCATCGTCATTCCCAACGACCGGCTGCTGGACGTGGCTCCCCGCATGCCCCTGAACGCTGCCTTCAAGATGGCAGATGAGATTCTCATGCGCAGCATCAAGGGCATCACGGAAATGATCACCAAGCCCGGCCTGATAAACCTGGACTTTGCCGACCTGCGGACCATCATGGAGCGGGGCGGCGTGGCCATGATTGGCATAGGCGAATCGGACTCCGAGAACCGGGCCACCGACGCGGTCACCGAGGCGCTCTCCTCGCCCCTGCTGGACGTAGACATCAGCGAGGCCACCGGAGCCCTGGTCAACGTGATTGGCGGCGAAGAGATGACCATCAAGGAGGCGGAGGGCGTGGTAGAGGAGCTGTATTCACGCATCAACCCCGATGCCTCCATCATCTGGGGTACCTCCATCGACCCCAGCCTGAAACGGGAAATCAAGGTCATGCTGGTGGTCACCGGGGTCAAGTCCAAGCAGATTCTGGGCCCCCATTCACAGGCAGATGCTGAAGCCCGCAGAGAGCACGGTATAGACGTCATCCGATAACCATGGGAAAAACCATCGACAGGGCCTGGGAAATCCAGCACAACATTGAGAAACGAACCGAGCGCGTGGGCAAGGGCAAGTACGGCCGCGTGCTCAAGATGGCCCGCAATCCGGACTCCGAGGAATACGTGCGCACCTCCCAGATGGCAGCCATCGGCATCGTGGTCATCGGAGTCATCGGCTTCGTCATCTATCTGCTGGCCACCCAGGTAGCCCCCTGGATTGGAGAGCTGCTGGGGCTTTGACACCATGGACCAGGACAGCAAGATTTTCGTGGTTAAAACGCAGGTAGGCCAGGAAGAAAACGTGGCCAACATGCTGTACAAGATGGTGAAGAAGGAGGGAGCGGACGTGCTGTCCATTCTGGCCCCCCGGGAGCTGCGGGGCTACATCTTTGTGGAGGGTTTCGACGTAGATGCCATCAAAAAGATGATTCGGCACATGAAGTACGCCCGGGATACCCTGGAGGACACGGTTCCCTTTGAAGAAATCGAGCATTTCCTGTTTCCACCCTCCGCCGTGGCCAACGTGGAGGAGGGCAACATCATTGAACTGGTCTCCGGACCCTTCAAGGGGGAGAAGGCCAAGGTCACCCGCATCGACGACGCCAAGGAGGAAATAACGGTGGAGTTGCTGGAGGCCATGGTCCCCATTCCCATCACCGTCCGGGGAGAGCAGGTAAGAGTACTCAAGAAAAAGGAGGAATAAACATGCCAGAGATAGTGGAAGTACTGGTCGAGGGGGGAAAGGCGTCCGCCGGCCCGCCCATCGGGCCCGCGCTGGGACCCCACGGCGTAAACATCGTGGAAATTGTGAACAAGATAAACGAGGTAACCGCTGACTTTCAGGGCACCACGGTGCCGGTCAAAATCACCATCGACCCGGTGAGCAAAAAATACAGCATCGAGGTGGGGACCCCCCCCGCATCGGCCCTGATTCTCAAGCGGGCGGGCAAGGAGAAGGGCTCCCCGGAGCCCCGGGAGCGCAAGGTGGGCACCATCAGCATGCAGGACGTCATGGACATCGCCGCCATGAAAAAGGACAGCCTGCAGGGCAAAAGCCCCAAGGCAAGGGCCAAGGAGGTGGTGGGAACCTGTGTCTCCATGGGCATCAAGGTGGACAACAAGAACCCCAGGGACGTGCAGAGGGAGATAGACGACGGGGTTTACGACGACCTGTTCAAATAGTCGGGCAACCGGGCCCGTGAGGGGGTCCGTCTTTTCCCATACTTTTTCCCCAAATTTTCAATCTTTTTCCAATCGTAAAAACAGAATGGAAAATGAAATGGAGAGAAAAGGGAAGAGGGTGGATGGCTTTTTTGGCCCTCAGATGTTGTAGACCTTGACCTCTACGGTTTCCCGGGCCGTGTTGCCGGCTCTGTCGGTGACCACCACGGTCAGGGTGTGGGCACCGAAGGCGGTCTCATCCCACTCCCATTCGTAGGGTGTGGTGCTGTCCACGAATTTGCTCCCTCCGTCCACCATGAACTCCACGTTCCGCACTCCCGACATGGCGTCGCTGGCCTCCACAATCACCGTTATGGCCCCCACGATTACCGCCTTGTCCCGCAGGAGGAGGGGCATGACCTCCCGGTCAAACATGTACAGGGTTCCGGGGGTCGGCTTCTGCAGGGAAAGGGAGGGGGCGGTGTTGTCCACGGTGAAGGAGGCATCCGAGATGTCGGTGCCCATGTTGCCGGTGGTATCGTACACGTTCACCTTGACCCGGTATCGGGTTCCATCGGCCAGCCCGGTGGTGTCCCATTCGTATTCGCCGAGGTTGTCCAGGTCGGAGGCTATGTTTTGCCAGGAGGCCCCGTTGTCGGCACTGTACTTGAGGGTGACCGTGAGGTCCTCCGGGTCATCATAGTTGTCGGTGACGTTCCACTCCACAAGCACCTTGCCGGAGACGTATTCCCCGCCGTCGGGGTAGACGACCTCTACCTGGGGCGGGGTCTTGTCCTGCACGGTGAAGGTGCGCAGGGGGGAGGTGTAGCCGTTGCCGGTGGTGTCCACGGCGTAGAAGGCGTACTCGTAGGTGCCCAGCTCGTCGAAGGAATGCCGGTAGTAGTAGGTGGACTCGCCGGCCAGATTTCCGGTGACGGTGACGTTGTCCACGGAGTCGTCGGGATGGGTGATTTCCAGGTGCAGGGCGGCTATCCCCATGAAATCGGTGACGGTGGCGGAGATGTTGATGGTGCCGCCGTAGGCCACCGGGTTGGGAGTAGCGGAAATGTCGTCGATGACGGGCGGGGTGGTATCCTCTATGACGAAGGACCGGGTCGCCGAGGTTTTGCCGTTGCCGGAGGTGTCCACGGCGTAGAAGCTGAAGTTGTAGGTTCCCAGCAGGGGATAGGTGTACTCGTAGTAATAGGTGGAGCCGGTTTTATATCCGGTGATGGAGATGTTGTACAGAGAGCCGTTGGGGTATTCCACCACCAGGTATACGTTTCCCACGCCCACGTTGTCCGTGACCCTGGCGGACAGCCTGACCATGTTTCCCGCCTCCTGGGTGGCGGGGGTGGCCAGGATGTTGGCGATGGTGGGAGACACCAGGTCTGCATCGGTGACGTTCACGGTGACGGTGAAGGTGCTGCTGCCCCCATCAGAAGAAATAGAAATAGTGCAGGAATGAGAGCCCAGAGACAGACCCGTGGTATCCACAGTCACCGTAATAGTATCATGCTCACCCGTAGACGTACCACTGGCCGGAGACACCGACACCCAGCCACAACTCTCCGACAAACTATAGGTCAACGTCCCCTCACCCGAATTCCAAATCTCAAAGGTAGTACTGGCAGTATGATCCACCAGCATATCACCAAAATCATG
>DSCA01000105.1 GCA_011049295.1 Thermoplasmatales archaeon | reverse complement strand
GTACCTGGAGGGAACCCCCCGGGGGGCGGAATTCGAGGAGTCCTTCGTTTTCATCGACCCGGTGGACCCCTCGCGCAACGTGGCCGCCGCCCTGGCCCCCTACAGGCTCCGCCGGTTCATCCATGCCGCGGGTGCCTACCTGCGGCGGCCGCGTCTCACCTTTTTCTTCCCGGAGCCCGTCCGGCCCTGGCTCCTTCCCAAACTGGCTGCGCGGCTGCAGAACTTCATCGGCGTGGAGATGCCCCGCCCGGAGGTCATCGACGACATCGTGTATTCGCAGGCCCGGAAGGGGGCGGGCAGCCTGGCCACCCTGCTCCGGGAGCATGACTTCACGGTGCTGGGTCAGACCTTCTTCGTCGATGACTACATCCTGCTGGCCGTGGAGCTGGAGAGCAGGGAGCTCTCCCCCACCACCCTCCACTGCGGACCCCCCCGGGAGCAGCGGGAGCACGCGGAAAACTTTCTCCAAAAATGGGAGGGCCATTCCCGCACCGTGGGCCAGCCCTTTGTGAAGGAGGAACGCTGGTGGGTGGAAATAGAGCGAGAGTACACCACGGCGGGGGAGTTGCTGGAGGCCAAACTGCCGGAACTGAGCCTGGGCAAACACCTGGACCGGTGCAAAGACCGGGCCTCCGTACTGGAGGGAGAGCAGCTGGCTGTGCCCCGCTATGCCGCCTTCTGGACCGACTATCTCTCCGGCCTGCCGCCGTGGGAGAGGGGCTAAATCAGCCCCGCCTTCTGCAGCAGCATGAAGTCCTCGGTGGACAGCTTTTCGCCCTTCTTGAACCGCTCGTAGACATCGTCCGCCTTCTTCTGGATGACGGAGCGCTTCTCCCGAATCTCCTCCGCCTTCTCCTCCTTCTTGATGGACTCCATCTGGTCCTCTACTTCCCGGATCTCTTTGACGTAGGACACCAGCTGCTTGTGGGCTTTGTCCGCGTCCAGACGGGCCATCACGTACTCCTTCTGCACCTTTCGGATTTCCTTGTATAGCTCGTCGGCCTTGTTGAAGGCCTCAATCATGCGGAGGTGCTCGTCCTGGGCCTGGTCGGCCAGCTCCTGCACCTTCTGGTGCTCCTTATCCCCTTTCTCCTTGGCCCGTCTCTTCTCCTCAATCATCTCCTTGAGCTCGGGGGTTTCGTCCAGCAGCCGCTCCCGCTGCCTGATTTCGTCGCTGAGACGCTTCAGCTCCTCCACCAGGGCCGCCTCCTCCTTTTTGGACAGCTGATGGGTCATCTGGCGGAATTCCAGGTCCTGCTTCCGTCGCTTCAGCACCTCCAGGGGAATGGCCTCCGGGATGATTTCCTTGCGCAGGTCGTCCGCCTTCTGCTTCAACTCCTTGTATTCCCTGTTGAGATCCCGCCGCTTCTTCTTGGCGTTGGCCACCCGCTGGTTGATTTCGTCGCGCTTTTCCTTGTGCTGAACGCCCTCCTGCTTGTACTTTCGTATCTGGGCTGCCAGGTCAAATCTCTTCTGTTTCAATTCCTTGGTCTTCTCGTTATATTTTTCCCGGATTTCTTTAACCTCGCCGATTTTTGCGCGCAGTTCCTCTCGCTTCTTTTGCAGTTCCTCAAGGCTCATCTTACCTCCCATATTGGGGTATTTTATAAAAGATTTTGCTTACTCGTAAATGCGTCCTTCGGTCACCACGTGCTTGACCACCGTCTCCACCCGGTCCACCGCCTCCCGGGTTATCTCCAGCTTGCGGCGCAGAGCCGGGTCCGCCTCTCTCAGGGAGAGGTCGATGTACCCCTTGGCGATGCACAGGGGATTGAAGAAGTAGTGGGAGAGATCCTCGATGAAACGCCGCTCCCTCTCCGCCACGTCCTCCATCTGCTTCCGGGAGAGATGCAGCTTATCCTCCATCTGTTTTTCCCGGGACACGTCCATGAGGTTGACCAGCAGGGCATCCCGTCCCTCGTAGCACACCGGGGACACGGAGCACTCCACCCACACGATGTCGTGGCCCCTGGTCACCAGCCGAAAGGAGCGGGGAGCACCCTGGCGCCTCCGCCCGCTCAGGCACCTCTGCACCGCGGCCACGTCTCCGGCGTGCACCACGTCGGTCAGCGGCCGGCCCACCAGGCCGTCGCCGTAGCCGGTCATCTGGGCGAAACGCCGGTTGGCAAAGACACAGATGCCCTCCTCCACCATCACGATGCCCGTGGGCGCATTCTCGGTCAGCAGCCGGTATTTCTCCTCCTGCTCCCGCAGAGCCTGCTCCGCCCGCACCCGCTCGGTGACATCGTGCACGATGAGCAGCGCCCCGCCGGCACAGGGAACGCCGTCCACGGAGAAACAGCAATCCCGGTGCTCCCACAGCACCCCGGAAAAGGGACGGGAGGCGGCCAGCAGCTGGCTCAGGCCGGAGGCAAAGGGGGAGGCAGCCACAACCTCGTGCTCGGTGAGGGGGACGGTGGCGGAAAAGGCCTCCAGCAGATGGCGCACCTGCCGGTTGGCATAGGTCACCCTGCCCTCGCCGTCCATAGAAACAATGCCCACCGGAATGTGATCCAGAATGGTGAGAAGCGCCTCACTGCGCATATCCGCATCCCCGTCCATGCTATCCGCACCAAAAGATAGCGATTTATATAAACCTTTTCAAATGATTGCTAACAATGTAGGGGGAAACCGGCACCCCACAGAGAGTACCGGTGACTATTTGAGGCCGCCACGGGATACGGTATCATGCCCGGGCGCTCCCGTCGTCGCCTGCTGCTCCTGCTGCTGGCCGCCTTCCTGGTGCTGGCTGCGGCCAGCGTCCTCCTGGTCTTCCACGGCTACCTGCTGAGCGGGCTCATGGTTCTGCTGGCGTCCCTGGGGCTGCTGGCGGTGCTTGTGGCCGTGTTGCTGCTGCCCTCCCTGCGCTTTGTCTTTTCCCGCTGAGCAGGCCCGCGGGGAACCTTTCAGACCTCTGCATAAAAGCAAAAACCTTTGCTCCCTCCAGCCATCTGAAAGACGCTAGTAGGGGTCCACGCTGTCCGGGAGCAGCCCCCGGCTGCTCAACAGCCGGGCCTTGTTTTTCCGGTATCTCCACACGATGTCCGCCTTTTCGTCCTGGATGCTCCAGGGCACCACCAGCACCAGGTCGCTCCGGCGGATGCGTCCCATGCGCCGCCTCCGGCTGCCGCAGATGCGGGCCAGGCGCTGCTTGCCGTCCTCGCAGGACACCTGCATGCGGGAGCCGGCGTGTACGTCCTCTACGATGCCGAACAGCTCGTTGTCTCCCCTGTTGGGGAGCCGAATGCGAATGTGCTCCTCTGACTGCTCCTTTTTGCTCATGTCATCAACTGCCGTATTCACCAACGGGCGGCCTATAAAAAACTTGGGGTTTGCCGGTGGTTCGCCGTCAAAAAATACCGCAATTTTTATGTACTCCTTGCTCCATTCCTGTGGTAAGGGCAGGGATGCACAAACATGAGTGTAACCTATTTTTTCCACCCATGTCGCCTGCCCTTCCTCCCCTTACTTTTTTCATGGAGGCCTTGCTCCAGGGCGACGCTGGACAGAAAAATCGGCCCGGATGTCCATCGGGCAGAAAAGGAAGGGTAGAGCAATGAACACTGGAGGCAAATCCGTATCCATTGCCCTCCCCAGTGTATAACCCGGCGGGTATTTTTTAACTTTACGGTTTTTTGTCTGATTGCAGCGTCCCGGGGCCACCCCTTTCGCCAGGTTTCCCCGTGTCCCACATACCGTGCTACGGCGACCGGTGCCTGCCCTCCATGGTGTCCCAGCACTGCTGGCAGTAGAACTCGCTGCACAGGGGACATTCGTAGACCATTCCGCTGTAGCCGGGGCTGAGCATGTTCTGCCCGCAGCCGCTGCAGGTAGCCATTTCCCTGTACCGGTCCTGACACTGCCCGCACACCCCCACCTCCGGGGTGAGCATAGCCCGTACCCTTTCCCTCTTGTTTACATCTCCCGTTTCCATGGTACCACCCATACTACAACCGCTCGCCTCATAAAAAGTTAACCGATGACGTCACCGGGAGGAACCGCATCCCGCATTTGTGGACTGGGAGAACCGGAAATTTTGCCATAGGTTTTTAATATGCGGGGTGTTTGGGACGGGAGGATGTGATAATGAAAAGAGATGTGCTTGTCTCGGTGGTTGTCTGCTGCCTGATTACGTTTGCAGGGTGCCTGGAAGACGGCGGTACACATGGCAACCAAGATGCCTCCACTGTAACGTCTATGACCTTTAAGGAATTCATGGACGACTTTGATACGAGTCGAGACGACGAAAATCTGATCGCCTCCGTGCACCTGAAAAGCTTTGACGAAGGCGACACAGTGATTATTGAAGACCAGCTGACGAACCTGATATACAACCCCTCAGTGGACACCACCTCGATGACATTTGCCTCCTATCAGCGATTGGATGCCATGGCGGTAGAGGGCGACATCACTGACGAGTTTTCCGTGGGCGACACGGTGGTTATCACCTCAGAGATTGTCAACTACTCGTATACCTACCAGTGGGAGGGACGGCACTATACCGTCTACTACGAGTGGTTCGCCGACGGCTGGGACACCGATAAAGAAACCGAGGTGCCCTTACCCCGTGAAGTCCTCAAGCACGCTGACCAATAATACCCGTGAAGACGTGAAGAACACCTCTTTCATCCATAAAGTGGCAATCGAGGCCATCTTATCCTGTTACCTCAACTATTTTATGTTAGTTCCATAAACATTTTATGTGATAAACCGTAATAAAAATCGAGATGGGAAACCCACCAACATGTTGCCTCCGCCCAGCGATACCGGATACATGGTATCCTCGTCCCTTTTTTGGGTTTCCCTCTCATCTACACTTTTAATGTACTACATAGGTCAAATGGGTAACTCTATTTATCTGTTATGCTCGGCCTGACGGTCATTTTTCGGCATGAGAGGCCGGATGAGCGAGACTGACAGGCGTTTAGAAAATAAGAGAAGTCCCGCCTCCCGGATTTGAACCGGGGACCTGCCGGTAGCTGCCCTTGGGTCTACAGCCGGCCGCTCCGGCCAGTCTGAGCTAAGGCGGGAACAGGAGGTAATGCGCCGCTTATTTTTATGTTTTTTTATGGGACGCATGGGCCCGCCGCGATTTGAACGCGGGTCACAGGCTCCCAAAGCCTGAAGGATACCAAGCTACCCCACGGGCCCCTTCAGGAGGTAAACCCTCCGTTGTAAAAAACTTTTCCATAAAACCGGGTGCGGCGTCGCTCATGCCGTCCGGTCTGCGGCCATCAGGTCCGCGATCTGGTGGGGAAACCGGGCCACGGTGACCCCGGCGGCCTCCAGCGCCTCTATTTTGGACTGGGCGGTTCCCATCCCCCCGGATATCAGGGCTCCGGCGTGGCCCATGCGCCGGTGGGGGGGAGCCGACCGGCCAGCGATGTAGGCGTATACCGGCT
>DSCA01000036.1 GCA_011049295.1 Thermoplasmatales archaeon | reverse complement strand
CTCCAGCGATGCCTCCGGCGTATTTAATCGCGGGAAATGCTGTCTGTAGACGACCTGGAAGTAGCGAGTCCAGTCACCCATCCTGTTCAACCCGTTTCCTCTATCAAAAAAGAGGTCTTATAGTTTATCTTTTGCTGAACCGCTGGATTATTTGGCCGTCCGTAATGTTGTGGCCCTCTTTTTGGTGTGCAAAGCGGCATCTAGGGCTGCTCTCCGTCCAGCCGGTCCAGTATGGCGTCGATGGCCGCGTGGGCATCCTCGATGGGTCGATTGGTGTGCACGATGTGCCAGCCCTCCACCAGATGCAGGGCCTTTTCCCGCACCGTCTGCAGCCCCTCCAGGGTCTCGAACATCTCCTGCTCCTGTCTCTTCTGAAGGCGCCGCAGCGACTCCACGGGCTCCACATCCAGGAAGAACATGTAGGGCGAGGTGGGCAAAAAGGCCTGGAACAGTTTGTACAGCACCCTGGCCAGGGGCAGCGGCAGGTAGGCGACGCCCAGCAGGTAGCGGACCACGATGAAGGTATCGGCGGTGCCGTAGTATCTGCGGATGGAGCGAATCACGTCCAGGGCGTAGTACACCGAGGCCTTGAGGTGGTTGCGCTTGCCCCGGCCCAGCAGGGCCCGTTTGGCCCGTCGGCCGTACCGGTTGTCATCGGTGGGATGGGAGCGCACCAATACCGTCTCTCCCCGGGCGGCATACCGCTCTTTGATCAACTGGGCGTGGGTGTCCTTGCCGGCGCCGTCCAATCCGTCAACCACGATGAACCGCATCCTTACACCAGGGCGACGTACAGCAAAGCGGCTGAAAACGAGGTGGCCAGGTTGTCCAGCCCCCGAGGGGTTATGCCTTCGGCCAGGGTGGCCACCGCCGCCACCGCCGGCAGCACGTACAACGGGGGAAAGACAGCACCGTGGAACCAGTGGTAGTAGGCCAGGGCGATGGCCGCCACGCTCATGGTGGCCAGCAGCATGGTCAGGGAGCCCACCACGCTTTTGACGTCCCCGCAGATGTTGTATCTCCGCCTTCCGAATTTTATGCCCACCAGGGAGGCCAGCCCGTCACCGTAGGACATGGCCACGATGCCCACGGCGATAACTTCCGGCCGGTCAAAGAAAAACCAGGCCAGTACCGTCCAGGAGATGGCATAGTAGACCAGCCCCAGCCCGTGACCGGCGGCCGAGGTGCTACTCACAATTTTCAGGGGCGAATAGGGGCTGACCAGGAAGGTGAGCAGGATGAAGGGGGCGGCGGCAACCAGGGACATCACCCAGGCCTGCTCGAACAGAGGCAAAATGAAGAGGACATTTCCCACCATGATGTGCAAAAACTTGCGGCTGCCCAGCGGGTAGCGCCGCAGCACCTTTTCCGACACAAAGAGCAGCACTGCCACGTAGGCATAGGCCGCGATAACCCCCAGAAGGTCTCCGGACAGCATGTAAGGAGGTATCTCCTGGCCGTATTTAATTATTATAGCGGGAGACAGATGCCCATGCGGTGGGCGGGGCCCCGTTCTCCTTTCGTTTTTTGCATAAATGTGCCCGTATTACGAATTAATCTTTTATAGTGGTTGGTCATAGGGTTACCATGAAGGCACCTGTGTCCTCCCTGCGAACTGTGGTGACGGTGACCGTGTTCCTGGCCCTCATTCTGCCGGTCGCCGCCCAGACCCACTATATGCATCCTTCTCATGTGGCTGTAGGCGGCCCGCCCTCCGTCTTTGATTTGCGCGACGTGGATAGCAGCAATTATGTCACCTCCATTAAAAGCCAGTCCGGTGGAACCTGCTGGACGCACGGGGCCATGGCGGCCATAGAGAGCAACCTGCTGATGACCGGCAACTGGACAGCGTCCGGCCAAACCGGGGAGCCCAACCTGGCGGAATACCATCTCGACTGGTGGAACGGTTTTAACGAGCACAACAATGACGATGCCCGCCCCACCACCGGCAACGGTTTGACCGTCCACATGGGCGGCGACTATCGGGTGACCGCTGCCTACCTGTCCCGGGGAGAAGGGGCAGTATATTCCCCCGATGCCAACGACGACACCGAACTCGATGACAACTGGTACCAGGAACCACCCGCCCGCCATGACTCCAGCTATCGCTATTACTACGTGCCGGACATTGAGTGGTACGTGGCCGGCTCCCAGCTGGAGGGCATCGACGATATAAAGGAAGTGATTATGGCCCACGGGGCCGTGGGCACCAGCCTCTGCGTGAGCAGCTCCTTCATGCGGAACAACGTTCACTATCAGCCTCCCAGCAGCACCCAGGACCCCAATCATGCGGTGTGCATCGTGGGCTGGGATGACACCAAGGAGACGCAGGCCCCGGAGCCCGGCGCCTGGCTGGTGAAGAACAGCTGGGGAAGCAACTGGGGCGAGGATGGATATTTCTGGATTTCGTATTATGACAAGCATTGCGGTCAGCATCCGGAGATGGGCATCATTTCCTTCCAGAACGTGGAGCAGATGCCCTACGACCGCGTTTATTACCACGACTACCACGGCTGGCGGGATACCCTGGAGGGGGTGGCGGAGGCCTTCAACGCCTTCAACGCCTGGTCGGACGAGGTGCTGACCTCGGTGAGCTTCTACACGGCCGCCGACGACGTGTTTTACCACCTGAAAGTATTCGATCGGTTTGAAAACGGAGAACTGCTGGACGAACTGGCCGCCCTTCACGGCACCATGGACCACACGGGTTTCCACACCGTTGAGCTGGATACGCCGGTGCGCCTCGTAGGGGGTGACGACTTCTACGTCTATCTGCAGTTCTTGGGCGGCGGTCATCCCTACGACCGAACGTCAGAGGTTCCGGTTCTCCTGGGCAGTGAGAGTCCGGCGGTCATCGTTGATTCCGCTGCCCGCCCCGGGGAGAGCTACTATCTGGAAAACGGGCAGTGGCACGACCTCTACGACCTGGACAGCATTCCCTATCCGGGCACGGCCAATTTCTGTATGAAGGCCCTCACCGTACCTGCCGACATGCAGGTGGAGGTCACGGGCGGCTTCGGCCTGTCGGCGGAAGTCAGAAACAATGGCGGCAGCGACCTGTCCGACGTGGAGTGGTCCATACATATCGAGGGATTTATGCTCGTTCAGCAGAACGAGGGCGGGGTCATACCCTCCCTGCCCGCTGGAGGAACGGCGACCGTCAGCACCGATTTTGTTTTCGGGCTGGGCAGCGTCGCCGTAACGGTCACCGTGGAGGGCATGGTCAAAGAGTATGAGGCATTGGTCCTCGGGCCGCTGGTGCTCGTCAGATAGAAAGAACCGTACTGTCTACCGGCGGAAGGGATAGCCGGGCATACGGTCAGAAGTCTGCTGCCCCTGTTTCAGATGAAAGCCCCCACCATAAAGGCGAGCAGTCCGATGAAGATGGCTGCCAGGCTGATTTTTCGACTCCGGTTGAGGTGCTCCGTGTCCAGTCGGATGACGGAGAGGGCGGCTGTGTAGACCAGCATAACGTCGGTGACCAGCACCACGGCCAGGTAAACATAATCGCGGTAGTAGGCATCGTCGACGTGCAGGGCGAAGGGCACCAGGCTCAGGGCCACTGCCGTCAGGTAGAAACAGAAGGCAATGACGGTGGCTGTGCGCTTGCCCACATAGAGGGGAAAGGAGCGGGTTTTGCGGACTGCGTCTCCCTCCAGGTCCATGACGTCCTTGGTTATTTCCCGGGCCACCCCCGACAGGAAGGCGATGAGGGCGATGAAATAGATGATGGACGGGATGCGGGGGGAAACGGCGGTGGCTCCAAACACGAAGGGGATGGCCATGATGAAGGCTATGTAGAAGTTCCCCACCACCTTTATCTCCTTGAGTTTCACATCGTACAGGGTGGCCACCACGGCGTTGATAACGGCGATGGAAAAACAGGTCAGATTGACCATGTAGGCGGCCAGGAGCCCGGCGGGCATGGTGAGGGCGTAAATCCACAGGGCGGTGCGGGGTTCTATGTCCCCGCGCACCAGGGGCCGGTCCAGGCGGCGGTTGCACCGGTCCACCTCCAGGTCGAAGTAATCATTGAGGGCAAAGGTGCCCGCCTCCAGAAGCAGGGCGGTGAGGAAGGCAAACAGGTAGTTGTCAGCTGGCGGCAGCCCCCTTCCGGCGATCAGGGAGCCGATGAGAATGGCCAGGGCAATCATCACTCCGTGCTCCAGCCGGGTCAGCTCCCATATGGCCCGCAGTTTTCCCATCGCCTGCTAAACGGCTGACAGTTAAAATCATTCCGCTTTCAGCGGCAGTTTTTATATGGCCAGAGGTATTCCATGCCATGGCTCCCCCCAGCATGTGCTTCGATTCACCGACGGCTCCGAGATGCCTATAGGGAAAATCATCTGTCTGGCCCGTACCTACCGTAAGCATGCGGAGGAAATGGGTGGAGAGGTGCGGGAGAAGCCCCTGCTTTTTCTCAAGCCGGTCAGCGCCGTCATCTCCAACCGCCAAACCATCGTGCTTCCCCAGAAAAGCCGGGATGTGCACCACGAGGTAGAGATGGCCCTGGTCATCGGCCGGCAGGGAAAAAACATTCCTGTCGGCGAGAGTCTCCGATACATTGCCGGCTACTGCCTGGCCCTGGACATTACCGCCCGGGACATCCAGCAGGAAGCCAAGGACCACGGCTGGCCCTGGGCCATAGCCAAGGGTTTTGACACCTTTTGTCCCCTCAGCCGGGCCGTCCCCGCGGGGGATGTGGATAACCCCCACAGTCTGGGGCTGCTGCTTGCGGTAAACGGCGATATTCGCCAGCGGGCCACCACGGCATCTCTGGCCTACACCGTGCAGGAAATCGTGGCCTATGTGTCAACGCTGATGACCCTGGAGCGGGGGGATATCATTCTCACCGGGACTCCCGAGGGCGTGGGGGCGCTGAAAGCGGGGGATGTGGTAACAGCCAGCCTGGGTGATGTATGTCACCTGTCCCATCCGGTGGTCGGGGAAACGCAGGCGACCGGAAAACAGGGTCGGGAAAAAGGGGAAGAGAGCGGCTAGGGGTAGCCGCCTATTTTCAGGCTGGGGTCGCCGAACAGCGCCCACTGGGTAACCATCTGCCGGTCCGCGTCTCCCCGGTTGGTATCGAAGGTGTTCACGTAGTCATCGATGGCTGCCGCCTGGATGGGAGCCAGGATGTCTATGCCGCTGACGCCGTAGTGGTAGAAGAAGCGCGGAAACAGCCAGCCGTCCAGTCCCTCTGTGTAGTTCCAGGCGGGAATGCCCATGCCCAGGCCGGTGTTGCCCAGGGTGGCAATGCTGCCCCCGTCGGGCAAACTGGTCAGCCACCAGCTCCAGCACTTGGGCACGTGGATGCCGTAGCCATAGGCGTGGACAAATCCGTATTTGAGGATGTTGAGAAGGGAGGTGTTGAACTGGCTGTTATGGCAGCCGCCCACCACCACCACCGGCAACCT
>DSCA01000112.1 GCA_011049295.1 Thermoplasmatales archaeon | reverse complement strand
GGGCTTTGACATGGACATACTGTACCACAACCGCTCCCGGAAGCCGGAGTTTGAGCGGGACTGCGGCGCTCGTTACGTGGAGCTGGGGGAGCTGCTGCGTACGGCGGACTACGTCACCCTGCATCTGCCGCTCACCGACCACACGTACCACCTGATTGGCGGGGAGGAGCTGGACATGATGAAGCCGTCGGCGTTTCTCATCAACACTGCCCGGGGTCAGTGCGTGGACGAGCGGGCGCTGGTCCGGGCGCTGGGCAGCGGGTCCATTGCCGGAGCCGCCCTGGACGTGTTCGAAAACGAGCCGGAATTGACGCCCGGCCTGGCCTCTCTTTCCAATGTGCTGCTGTGTCCGCATGCGGGGTCTGCCTCCCGTGAAACGAGGGCCAAGATGGCGGAGATGGCGGCCCGGGATTTGCTGGCCTCCCTGCGGGGAGAGCGGCCCCGGCACTGCATCAATCCGGAGGTTTTTGAAAAAAAGAAGTGAGGGTTACTGGCGATTGGCCAGGAGCTCGTCGATGCGCTCCACCAGGTCCTGGATGCTCCGCTGGCTCTTTTCGCCGCTCTTCATCTGTGCGTTGAGCTCGTCCAGCCGGATGCGGATGGCCTCCTTGGAAAACTCGGCCACGCTGGAATAGCCCACCCGGGGGTCCTCCACCACGGTCCGGCGGATTTCCTCGTGCAGCATCTTGGGCACCGAGATGGTGCTGTACTTAATCATGGACACTTAATCATGAATTCCTTAAATAATTTGCTGTGTGCGCCAAGCATTTTATGCCCCGCCGCCATTACCCTCTCATGGGACAGGACCGGACCAGCGGGGCGTCAGAAATCATGCGACAGATGATGGAGCTCCTCTCAGGTGAGCCCTCCGAGCTCTACCCCGTCTGCCGGGACATCCTGGCCACCTATCCCTCCATGGGCTCCCTGTGGCGCCTGGCCAACACGGCCTTTCTGGAGGAAGACGCAGAGGCTGCCTTTCAGTCTCTGCCGGAGGCGGACGCCCGGGTCATACGGCAGGGGCGCCAGGTGCTTACGGAGGAGGCAGTGGTCCTCACCTACAGCCGCAGCTCCACGGTGAAAGAGATACTTGCGGGCAACCCCGAGATGGTAAGCCGGGTGCTGTGCGGCGAGGGACGCCCCCACGGAGAGGGACGGAGGCTGGCCCGTGAGTTGAGCCGGGCGGGCATCCATGTTACTCTGACCACCGATGCCGGGCTCCTGGAGGAGATACCGGAGGCGGACCTGGTGCTGGTGGGCGCCGACGCCCTGGTGGACGGAGCGGTGGTCAACAAGGCGGGAACCGGGGCGGTGATGAGGGGGGCAACCGCCGTCGGCCTGCCGGTGTACGTGGCGGCGACCTCCCACAAGGCCTTTCCCTTCGTGTTCATTAAGGAGGAGCCGGGAGGCGAGGTGTGGGACAGCCCGCCCCCGGGAGTGCGCATCAAAAACCTCTATTTTGGGACGGCCAGCGCCGCCCACGTCACTGCCTTTGTCACCGAACGGGGAAGGAGTCGCCATGCGCCCCTTTTTGGAGGGGAGGTGGCACCAGAAATAGAAGAAATCAGGGATTACCTGGACAGGCGGGACGGATACCGGCTGGTGGAGGGCGACGAGGCGGACACCGCCAAAACCAAACATTAATATTGGCTGCTGCCATCCCCATGTATGACCGAGATTAGGGACAACCTGCTGTATACGGAAAGCGACGAGTGGGTCCGCAAAAAGAACGGAGTGGCCCGCATCGGCATCACCGACTATGCACAGGAGCATCTCACCGACGTGGTGTACGTGGAGCTGCCCTCCGTGGGTGACACCTTCTCCCGGGGCGACGAAATGGCCACCATCGAATCGGTGAAGTCGGTATCCGAGATTTATGCCCCGGTCAGCGGGGAGGTCGTCGAGGTCAACCGGCGGCTGGATGAGGAGCCGGAGCTTGTCAACGGCTCCCCCTACGACGAGGGCTGGCTGGTGGAAATCAAGATGAGCGACGAAAGCGAGACGGCAGCGCTGCTCTCCCCCTCCGATTATCGGGCCAAGCTGGGCTGAGCGGGCCTGAGCGAACTGAACGATGGGTTTATAAAAGAAAAACAGATTAGGGGAAAGATAGCATGTCACGTGAAGATTTTAAGTCATTCATCCCCGCTGACCAGACTCTTCCGGAACTGACGCTGAAGGCCGTTCTCGTGGGCATGATTCTGGCCATCATCATGGGCTCGGCCAACGCCTACCTGGGTCTGTATGCCGGCATGACAGTCAGTGCTGCCATCCCCGGTGCCATCATGGCCCTGGCCCTGCTCAAGCCGCTGAAGGGCAACATTCTGGAAAACGTGATTGGCATGCAGGGGGCAGCCGCCGGAGAGGCCCTGGCTGCCGGCATCATTTTCACCATCCCCGCCCTGGTGGTCATCGGGGCCTGGGACAGCATTCACTATCTGGAAACTACGGTCATCGCCCTCATCGGCGGAATTTTGGGCGTGCTGTGGATGGTACCCCTGCGGCGGGCCCTGATCATCAAAACCGATTTGCCCTTCCCGGAGGGCATCGCGGTGGCAGCGGTGATGACCACGGCGGTGGGGGACAGGGAGGAGGGCGAGGGGACCGGCGGCAGCATCTGGATGGTGGTGGGTGCTCTGCTGGCGGGACTGGTCAAATTTTCACAGGTTTCACTCAACATATTCAGGGGCAGCGTGGAGGACGTGATTGACGCCGGGAAATACTACATCCTGGGTCAGGACCGCGGCGGATACTTCTACGGCGGCGCGGCCGCCTCCCCCGCCCTGCTGGGCGTGGGCTACATCGTGGGGCCCCGTATTGCCTCCTTCGTGTTTGCCGGTGGCATCCTGGGCTGGATCATCTTGACTCCCCTGATTCTTCTGTCCACGGGCATGCCCGGAGACGCGGCCACTCCCATTGACGGCTTCTACAAGATATGGGAGGACTATGTCCGCTACATCGGCGTGGGGGCCATGGTGGTGGGAGGCCTGTACACCATCTGGGGCCTGCGCAACAACCTGATGGGCGGTATCAAGGAGGCGGTCATCGGGCTGCGGGGCGGCGAGGTGAAAGAGAAGAAGCGCACCGAGGCCGACCTGGACTTCAAGAAGGTTTTCCTGACCATCGGCTTCCTGGTGATTCCCACCTTCATCATCTATGCCTGGGTGTCCGAGCAATATGCCATCTCCGCCTTCATGTCCGTGCTGCTGGTGATTGCCGCCTTTCTGGCCAGTGCCATCGCCGGATACATGGCGGGGCTGCTGGGCTCCTCCAACAACCCCATTTCCGGGGTCACGGTGGCCGTTCTCCTGTTCGTCAGCATCATCATGCTGGCCTTCGGAGCCACCGGCCTGGAGGGGATGACCATCGTCATCCTCATGGCCGCCGTGGTGTGCTGTGCAGGGGCCATATCCGGCGATGTGCTGCAGTCCCTGGCCGCCGGTCAGATGATAGGTTCCACCCCCTACAAGCAGCAGCTGGCCGAAATCTTTGGCATACTGGCCGCCGCACCCGTGCTGGGCATCGTGGTGAAAGCGCTGGACAGCGCCTACGGCATCGGCACCAAGAACCTGCCTGCTCCCCAGGCCTTCCTGATGGGAGGCATCGTGAAGGGGGTCATCGGGGGGGAGATGGTGTGGCCCTACGTGATTGCCGGCGCCTTCCTGGCCCTGGTGCTGATTATGATGGACATTCCGGTACTGCCGGTGGCCATTGGCACCTATCTGCCGCTTACCCTGAGCATTCCCATCTTTGCCGGGGGCATCGTGCGGGCACTGGTGGACCGCTACATCAACAAGCGGTCGCCCAACAGCGGCCAGGAGGACGAGGCCAGCGACTGGGAGATGGCCATTCAGAAGCACGGGGTGTCACCCAAGGAAAAGGCCAACCGCACCGGGCTGCTGTTTACGGCGGGGCTGATTGCCGGAGAGGCCCTGGTGGGTGTCATTTCTGCCTTCCTGATCATCGGCCACATAGATATCGCGCTGCTGGGCAAGGCACCGGCCTGGCCGGGCATGCTGGTATGGGGCTACATCGCCTTCCTCATGGGCTACATCGTCATCCGGACGTTCAACAAGGCCCGGGCCGAGCACGTTGAAACATAAGCCCTTCACCCTGGACATACCTGACTCCGTGATCCCCGTCCGTACCGCCGAATGGTACGAGGAGGAGGGTCTGGTGCGCATCAAGATGCAGAAGTTCGAGGGGGGACTGGGCAGGTGGCTCTGCCGGGTGCTGAAAAAACCCACCTATGCCGTGGTCAACCTGGACGAGCAGGGCTCATTCATCTGGCGTCGATGCGACGGGGCCACTAGCGTGGGATGCATCCTGGACGACCTGAGGCAGGAAACCAGGGAGCGATTCGAAAAAGAGGGTCTGCGGCACCGCTCCTATTTTTTTCTCCGTATGCTGCACAGCCGGGGGCTGATTTCCCTGCGTCTGCCGGAACCAACCCCCGGAGAGCCCGGGGGAGGAAAACAAGGACCTGGAGGAGTCTGATACCCACGGTTTCCCGTTGCTGTTTTAGCCCGGCGGCGGGGGGCGGGTCCCCAGCGTCACCGGCAGGGTTACGGTTTCATTGTGGCGAACCACCGTGACCTGGATGGTCTGGCCGGGCAGGGTATGGGCGGCGAGATAGCTCATGAGGTCGTCACCGTTGAGGACGGACCGGTTGTCGATGGCCACCACCACGTCGCCTCCCACCACGTACCTCGTTCCTCCAATGGAAACCTGATGGTCGCCGCCCTGCAGGCCCGCTTTATCGGCCGGACCACCGTCCTGGATGCCCGCCAGCAGCCAGCCATAGGTGACGTTCACACCCATGACCCGTGCCAGGTGGTAGTCCATGTCGTAGCCGGTGACCCCCAGCCAGGAATGCCGCGTGTAGGAGCCGGTGCTCACCAGCGAGGGCAGCTCCCGGAGCACCGTGGCCGAGGGGATGGCAAAGCCCAGGCCCTGTGATTCCGAAACGATGGCCGTGGTAATCCCCACTACCTCTCCCTGATAGTTAAGCAGCGGTCCCCCCGAATTCCCCGGGTTGATGGGGGTGCTGATCTGGATGATGTTGGCAATGGAAAATTCTCCCGCTGTGGACTCCCTGATGGTGCGGCCCAGGTGGCTGACGATGCCCGTGGTCATGGTCCCGGCCAGACCGAAGGGGGTTCCGATGGCCACCACCGGGTCGCCCACCCGGAGAGTAGCAGAAGATGTCATGGCCAGCGGGGGCAGCTTTGCCCGCTCCGCGTTCACCTCCAGCACCGCCAGGTCGGCATAGGGGTCGGAGCCCAGCACCTCGGCGGCAAAGGCCCTGCCATTGCACAGGGTCACCGTGATGTTGACCGCGTTGCGCACCACGTGATAGTTGGTGACCACCACGTGCTCTCCGCTCTGGTTGTAGATGAACCCCGAGCCCTGGGTCTCTCCGTACTGCTGGCCGAAGATGCTCTGCTGGACCGTATAGCCGTGGATCACCACGATGGAGGGACGGACCTGCTCGTACAGCGCCGCCAGGGAGGTATTGCCCAGAAAATAGGTTATGTTGTGGCCGGGAAACTGTAATCCGTCCAGTTGCTGCTGCAACGCCTGGTTGCGCTGCTCCAGGCTGTCCAGGTCATCGGCAATCGACCAGTAGGTGAG
>DSCA01000165.1 GCA_011049295.1 Thermoplasmatales archaeon | reverse complement strand
GGGAAGGGGGCTGGGCGGCGGGTGGGCCCAGGGAGCGGGAGGAATCTGCCGGTGCCCCAACTGCGGATACCAAACCGAGCACCAGCTGGGCATGCCCTGCTACTCCCACAAATGCCCCCAGTGCGGGACACCCCTGACCAGGGTCTGAAAAAACCGGGCAAAGATTAAGTAGCCCCAAGAGATGGCTGTTTAACGAGGTGAACAATGAAGATAGGTATTTCATCAACCGGAAAGGACCTGACCGCCACCGTGGACCAGCGCTTCGGCCGCTGCCCCTACTTCCTGATGGTGGACACGGACACCATGCACACGACGGCCGTTGCCAACCGACAGGCCCAGGCAGGGGGCGGGGCGGGCATCCAGGCAGCCCAGGAGTTGGCCAATGCCGGCGTCCACGCGGTCATCTCCGGCAACGTGGGCCCCAACGCCTTTCGCACCCTGCAGGCGGCGGGCATCGAGATCATCACCGGAGTCAGCGGGACGGCAGCGGAGGCCGTCGAACAATACCAGAAGGGCCGCCTGTCGTCCAGCCAAAAGCCGTCGGTGGACAGCCACCACGGCGCCCGGACGGAGGAGAGATGAAGCTGGCCGTGCCCACCCAGGGAAACCGGGGCCTGGATGATCAGGTGGGCGAGCACTTCGGCCGGGTCCCCACCTACACCGTGGTGGACACCGAAACCACCAGCGTCACGGTGATTGCCAACACCAGCACCCACGCCGGCGGAACCCTGCATCCCCCCGAGCTCCTGGCCCAGCACAATGTGGACGCTCTACTCTGCCAGGGACTGGGGCGACGGGCGGTGGCCATGTTTTCGGAGCTGGGCATCCGCGTCTACATCGGCGCATCGGGCACGGTCAGAGAGGCCATAGAGGCCCACACCGCAGGGCAGCTGCCGGAGGCCAGCGCACACAACGCCTGCACCCAGCACGCCTTCCGCGGCCACTCCCCCCACCATCCGTGAAAGCCATGATTATCGCGGTGGCCAGCGGCAAGGGGGGCACGGGCAAAACCACGGTGGCCACCAACCTGGCGCTCAGCCTCAACCAGGGGCAGTTCATAGACTGCGACGTGGAAGAGCCCAATGCCCGCTTCTTTTTGCATCCCCACATTGAACGGGAGGAAACCTTCAGCGTGGACCGACCGGTAATCGACGGGGAGCGCTGCGACTGCTGCGGAAAATGCGCGGACTTCTGCCGGTACAACGCCCTGGCCGTGCTACCGGAGCGGGTGCTGGTGTTCCCCGAGCTGTGCCACGCCTGCGGGGGATGCGCCCTGGTCTGCCCCCGGGAGGCAGTGACCTACAGCCCCCGGAGCATAGGAACCATAGCCACGGGAAAGACGGGAAACCTGGAGTTCATGGAGGGAGCGCTCAACGTGGGGGAGGCCCAGGCAACGCCGGTAATCAGAGAGCTCAAGCGGCGCATGGCCAGCCAGGGCACCGTCATCATCGACGCCCCTCCGGGGACCTCCTGCCCGGTGATTGCCGCGGTGGGAGGAGCCCATTACTGCCTGCTGGTCACCGAGCCCACACCCTTCGGCCTGCACGACCTCCGGCTGGCGGCGGACATGGTCCGTCACCTGGATATACCGACCGGGGTGGTCATCAACCGGGACGGGGTGGGTGACCGGGGCGTGGAGGACTTCTGCCGCCGGGAAAACCTGCCCATTCTGCTGCGCATCCCCCACAGCCTGGAGATTGCCCGCCACTACGCCCGGGGGGTGCCCTTCGTGCAGGCGTTGCCCGAATGGAGGGAGCGCTTCCAGGCCCTGTACCGGGCCATCGAGGAGGAGACATCATGAGGCAGCTCACCGTGATCAGCGGCAAGGGGGGCACGGGCAAGACATCCCTCACCGCCGCCCTGGCCTCCCTGGCCACCAACGCGGTTATCGCCGACTGTGACGTGGACGCCGCCGACCTCCACCTGCTGCTCCATCCCCGGGTGGAAACCACGCTGCCCTTCTTCGGCCTGGACCTGGCGGTCATCGATGACCAGAGGTGTATCTCCTGCGGGCGCTGCCGCCAGGCCTGCCGATTCGGGGCCATCAGCGAGGACATAGAGGTGGTGGGGCACGCCTGTGAGGGATGCGGGGTCTGCGCCCACGTGTGCCCGGTGGATGCCATCTCCCTGGTCCGGCGGGAGTCGGGACAGGCCTTTATCTCCTCCACCCGCCATGGCCCCCTGGTGCATGCCGCCCTGCACACCGCCGAGGAGGCCTCCGGCAAGCTGGTATCCCTGGTGCGGGAGCAGGCCCGGCAGGTGGCCAGCCGGCAGGGACGGGACCTGGTGATCATAGACGGCCCCCCCGGCATCGGATGTCCGGTGATCGCCGCCATCGCCGGCGTGGACCTGGTCCTGGTGGTCACCGAGCCCACCGTCACCGCCGTCCACGACCTGGAGCGCATCCTGGGAGTGGCCCATCATTTCGACATTCCGGCCGCGGTGTGCATCAACAAATGCGACCTGGTCGAGGAGAAGGCCACGGGCATCGAGGACCACTGCCGGGAGATGGGGGTGGAGGTGGCGGGCCGGCTGCCCTACGACACGGTGGTCACGGAGGCCATGCTGCACGGGAAGACCGTCGTGGAGTTTGAAGAGAACGCGGTGACCCCCTCCATTCGCATCCTGTGGAAAAAGGTGCAGCAGATGCTGCGTTCCGGGGACCCATGAATACGAGCCCCCTTACCGGAGAGGAGGCCCGGGACTATGCCGATTTTTACCTCCGGGAGAAGGGAAAAATGGTGGCAGTCCGGGAGGCGGAGCTGCTGGCCGCCCGGCTGCCGGAGGATGCCACAGTCCTCAGCGTGGGATGCGGACCCGCCCGGGTGGAGGAAGAGCTCCTCAGACTCCGCCCCCACTGCACCATTATGGGCGTAGACGTCTCCCGGGAGATGCTGGCCCTGGCCCCGCCCTCCGTAGCCACCGTCCAGGCAGAGGCAGAGCATCTTCCCTTTGCCTCCGGGGTATTCGACGCGGTGGCGTATATCGCCTCCCTGGAGTTTATGGGCAACCCCTCCGCGGCGGTGGCCGAAAGCCACCGGGTGCTGCGCCCACAGGGGCGGCTGGTGGTGCTCATGCTCAACCCCCGCTCTGCCTATTTCAGACAGGGCTACCGGCGGCCGGGCTCCTACATCCGGCGGCACATCCGGCATACCGACGTCGCCAGCATAGAAGACGCGGTTTTCCGTCGGTTCGCCCCGGTGAGCACAGAATATCACCTGGAGATAACCCCCGCCGGCATACGGGAATGCTCCAGTCCTGAGCGGGCCAGCCTGTACCTGCTGGAGGGACAGCGTGAATGAGCACCAGCTGGTCTTCGGCCCCATCGCCTCCCGCCGGCTGGGGCGCAGCCTGGGAATCAACAACGTCCCCTCCAAGACCTGCACCTATTCCTGCATCTACTGCCAGCTGGGGGCCGCCCCGCCGCAGATTGAGCGCGCCGTTTTCTATCCCCCGGAGCGTATCGCCGAGGCGGTAAAAAAACGGGTGGAGGAGGTCCTGGAGGAGGGAGGGCAGATTGACTATCTCACCTTTGTCCCCAGCGGGGAGCCCACGCTGGACGCCGGCCTCGGCCCAGCCATAAAAGAGGTGGGCTCCTGCCGCATTCCGGTGGCCGTCATCACCAACGGCTCTCTCCTGTGGCAGAGGGAGGTGCGCCGCGCCCTGTACCCGGCGGACTGGGTCTCGCTGAAGGTGGATGCGGTCAGCGAGTCCTGCTGGCGCCGCCTCAACCGCCCCCACCGCCGCCTGGACCGGGAGCAGATGGGCCGGGGTATGAAGAGGTTTGCCTCCCGGTACGGGGGGACGCTGGCCACTGAGACCATGCTGGTGGCCGGGGTGAACGATGACCGGGCCGAGCTGAGCCGCATTGCCGACGCGGTGGCCGCACTGCAGCCGGCAGCAAGCTATCTCTCCGTTCCCCTCCGGCCCCCCGCCGTCTCCGGGGTGTCGCCGCCGTCGGAGGAAACACTGACCGCCGCCCACCAGATGTTCGCCCAACGGGGGTTGGCAGTGGAATTCCTGGTGCAGGAGGAAGAGCAGCGGCTGAGCCGGTGGGGCAGCGCCGCCCAGGGGGTCATGGGCACCGTGGCCGTGCATCCGCTGCGGGAGGAAGAAATCCTCCATCTGCTGGACGGGTACGGGGCCGGCTGGCAGGTGATGGAGTGCCTGCTACAGGAGGGGCAGGTGAAAAAAATTTGTTACGGGGGCAGCACCTTCTACGTAAAAACCCTTACCGGGCAAAGGAAAAACTGAGGGAGGCATCACCGCGGGAGCGGCTCACGCTGAATGACAATCTGCTTCCCGTGGACCAGGGCATCGGCGATTTTTTCCCGGGCGGCAGCCAGGTCGTTCCACAGGGTTTTCTGGGAGATTCCCATCCGGACGGCAGCCTCGGTCTGGGTCAGGCCCAGGTGGTCCACCAGACGTACCGCCTCGAATTCCTCCAGCAGCAGGTGCACCTTCCCGGCGTCCTCCTCCCCCGCGGGGTGAAAATGAAAGGAGGCGGGCTGTCCCTGAATGCGCCTGCCGCACCGGCGCCGTCCTCTCCTGCCTGGGCCGCCTGGCATACATACAATGATGAGGCACCTTTATTTAAGGATGGCGCCCTGGCCGGGGAAAAAGACAAAAACCGGAGGGCGATTCAGGGGAGACGAGCATGAGCCACCGCGGGCCAGAGATACTGGAGGCGTTGCGCAGGGAATACCCCGGGGTCAGGGGCACGGAGCTCAACTACCGGACTCCGCTGGAGCTGCTGGTGGCCACCATTCTCTCGGCGCAGACCACCGACAAGCAGGTCAACAAGATAACCCCGGCGTTGTTCAAAAAATATCCGAATGTGGAGGCGTACGCCGATGCCGACCCCGAGGAACTACAGGAGGCCATCAGCAGCGTAAACTTTTACCGCAACAAGGCCCGGTACATCCAGCAGAGCGCCCAAATAATTCTGGACACCTACCACGGCAAGGTGCCCGATTCCATGGAGGAGCTGGTGAAGCTGCCCGGGGTCAGCCGCAAGACGGCCAACGTGGTGCTGTCCAACATCTATGGCCGGGAGGAGGGAGTGGTGGTGGACACCCACGTGATGCGCCTCTCCCAGCGGCTGGGGCTCACCGACCACAAAAACCGGGATAAAATAGAGCGGGACCTGATGGCCCGGTTTCCCCGGGAGGAATGGTTTGCCCTGTCCAACCTACTCATCGCCCACGGACGGCAGGTCTGCCATGCCCGCAACCCTCAATGCCAGCACTGCGTGCTCAGGAAACACTGTCCCCACTATGCCCGGGTGGTTCTTCAGAAAGAGAAGGGCGCCTGACCGGGGCACAATTTTTATGTATCCAGTATGTTTGTCTCGACGTGGACATCGACCAGGAGATACGGAAGATAGAGGAGGAGATTCAGAACACCCCCTACAACAAGGCCACCCAGCACCACATCGGCAAGCTGAAGGCCAAACTGGCCCGCCTGCGGGAGCAGCGGGAGCGGGGGGGCGGAGGGGCCAGCACCGGCGGGTTCGGGGTCAGGAAGACCGGGGATGCCACCGTGGGCATGGTGGGGTTTCCCTCCGTGGGCAAGTCCACCCTCCTCAACCAGCTGACCAATGCGGACAGCCAAATCGGGGATTATGACTTCACCACCACCGAGG
>DSCA01000034.1 GCA_011049295.1 Thermoplasmatales archaeon | reverse complement strand
GCGCTGGAGGCGCTGGCCGGGGGCAGGGATGGCCGGACGCTGGAGGCGCTGCTGCTGGTGCAGCCCCGGCTGGCGGCGGGGCAGGCGGCGGCTGCCGTGGGCGGGGTGACGGCGGCCATGGACCTGTCCGACGGGCTGTCCTCCTCGCTGTACCAGCTGATGGCGTTGAACCAGGTGGGCTTCCTGATAGAGGCGGAGGCGGTGCCCGTGGACCCCCTGGCTGAGGAAAGCGGTGACCCCCTCCGTCTGGCCCTGCACGCCGGGGGAGACTACGAGCTGCTGTTCACGGTGCGGCCGGAGGCGGTGGAGGGGGTACGGAGGGCGGTGGAAGCCACCGGCCTCCCCTGCACGGTCATCGGCCGGGTCATCCACGAGCAGCGGGCGGTGGTGGTGAGGGAGGACGGCGAGCAGGTGCTGCCCGACGGGGGATACGAGCACTTCCGTGCCTGTGGGAAAACTCTTTAACCTCCCGCCTTTTCCCTTTGCATAATGGCAAAGAAGAACAAAAACGATGACTACGAGTTCGTGGCGCCGGACTTTGACGAGGAGGAGTTCATCCGCGGGGAAAAAAGGAAGGCCCGCACCTCCTTCGCCTCCTTCGCCTTCGGCATTGTCATGGGCGTCATCTGCCACTTCGCCTGGCGGGGTATCTCTCCCGGCTATCGCTGGGTCCTGACCCTCCTGCTGGCCGTCTGCGCCATCGGCTTCCTGGCCAAGTTGCTGCAGCTGCTCAAGGTGGACCTCTCCCAGTTCGGCAAAAAGGAGTGGCTGGGCTCCATTTCCTTCTATTTTTTCACCTGGCTGGCCATCTTTATCATCTCCATCAATCCGCCTTTCTATGATGCCTCGCCCCCGGAGATAGACAGCCTGGCTCTGCCCGCCGTGCAGGAGGCAGGAAGCAGCGTGGTCATCGCCGCCAAGGTCACCGACAACGTGAGGGTGCAGGAGGTGAGGGTGAACATCAGCCACGGCGACACCTGGCAGGAATCCGTCATGGAGAAAAACCAGACCGTGTACACTCACCTCTATCAGGGCAACCAGACGGGCACCTACACCTACGTGATAACCGCCCGGGACACCCACGGCCATCGAACCACGCGGGAGGGAAACTTTTCCTTTGCCCGGGACGTGGTCACCGTGGACCTCCCCTCGCAGCCCCTGGACGCCAGCGACGAAATAAAAATCCGGGTGCGCTCCGACATAAGCCCGGAGAACTTCCTGGTATTCTACGTAGTCGACGGCGCTCAGGTCAACGCCACCCGGTCCGGAACGGACACCATCGGCGGCCACACCTACCACGTCTACACCACCATCCCCTCCCACCAGGGATGGCAGCAGTCCAGCCGTCTCCAGATGACCGTCTACGCCCGGCCCACCTGCTACTTCGTGGACGTGGAGGAGCCCGTCACCGGCACCGTCCCCGGCGGCACCTACAACGTGAGCACCGCCGCCGACAGCAGCATTGGCACCCAGCCCTCACCGGAGATAAAAGACCTTCCCCAGCCTCGCCCTCTGCAGCAGGTACCGGGGTTCGAGCTCCTGGCGGTGCTAGCCGCTATGGGAATAATCCTGTTCTTCAAACGACGGTCGTAGGGCTGATGCCTGCATCTCGAAGGCAATCACCGGGTACTCCAGGTCAAAGGAGGATATCACCTCGGGGTGTAGTTCGCCGAAATAGCCCAGCTCGCCCCCGTCGTCGCCGGCTACCGCTGCACACCGGCCGGGGATAAAGGAGGGGTGCTCCCCCCCTGTCACCTCGGCCTCCACCCCCAGGTTGCGCAGCACCGCCTCCACCAGGGACTTGCACTCGGTGAACCCGGCCCGGGCGTCAATCTTGACCCCGGCCAGCAGGGTCACGTTTTCCGGCCGTCCGTCCTCCAGCCACACCGCCTCCCCCACCTCGTAGAGCATCTGGGGCAGCTCGTGGTGCCGGTTCTTGGACAAAATCTCCAGCAGGGAGGGCAGCAGGGACACCCGCACCAGGGTATGCCTGGTGGTCAGGGGGTTGGCAATGCGCACCGCCTCCGTCTCCTCCCCCCGCCGCATGCGCTCAAACTGCTCCTCCGGGCTGGACAGGGACAGGGTGACCACCTCGTTGAACCCCAGGCCCACCAGGGTGTCGTGCAGGGGCCGCCAGGACAGGCTGCCTCCAAAGGTCATGCTCCGGGGAAGGCGGGGGGTGAAGCGCTGGTAGCCATAGCCTATGGCCAGATCCTCCACCAGGTCCACCGGATGCAGGATATCGGAGCGCCAGGGGGGCACCTGGACCACCACCTCGCCCTTGTCCACCCGGGCGTCGAAGCCCATCCTGCCCAGGGCGGCCATGGCCTCTTCCCTCACGTCGAATCCCAGCAGCCGGGAGGCATAGTCCACCTCCACCCGCCATTCCTGCGGGGAAAAATCGGGGGTCACCCGGGATGGCTCGTCCTCGATGGCCACCGCCTCCACCACCCCTCCCCTCTCGGCCAGGGCGGCGGTCATGATGTTCAGGGCGGCGGTCACCGCATTGGCCTGGGTTCCGGTGACATCCACGAACAGGTTTTCGGTGAACAGGTCCACCGCGGTCAGCTCCCCGTTGATGATGGGGGGAAAGGACAGCACGTTGTGGTGGGCATCCACAATCAGGGGATAGCGTCTCTGGTCGGCGAGAATGTGGGCATAGGCGATGCCCTTGTCGTGCCTCTGCAGAATTTGGTCCAGGTTCATCTCCGCCGTTTCGTTGAGGGGGACAAAGGACACCTCCGTGGGCTTCACCGCCTTGTAGACAAAGGGCGGGGTCACCGCGTCCAGGTTGTGCAGGCCGATGGCCACCTTGGTACGCTCCTTACCCACTGACAGGTGCAGCTTCTCCTGCAGTTCCATCAGGGACCCCACCAGGGCCTCGCTCATCTGCACGTTGCGCACCACCGCCGCCCCGATGATGGGGCGCACCGCCTTGACACTCCGGTCCACGGTCAGAGTAACGGACGGGCCGGCCACCTGGTAGTGCTGCATGCCGGGGGCCATGCCCAGGAAGGAGCGCAGGGAGCGGGCGACGCCCTCCACGCTCAGCAGGTCGGGCCGGTCGGGAAAAAACTCGATGGACATCTCGGACCCGTTCACCCGGTCGATGTCCGCCCCCATCATGGGGATTTTTTTCAGCAATTCCTCCTGGGAAACGTGCTCACCGATGAGGCTCACCAGGTCCTGGTAGTCGATGGTAACGACCGGCATTGCTGCTAAATGGCAAGCGCCTATTTTATTGTGTCGATTGGTAAACCTGAGGCGAGGGGAGTTTGATGTCGACTACCACTCCCGGGTGTGCTTGAAGGGGCAGAGCAGGAACAGCATCAGGTCCAGCATCCTGAAGGGGAAGGTTACCACCTTGAGCAGCACGATCAGAGGGGTCATGGCCACCCGCAGGGGCAGCAGCATCAGCCGGAGGGGCAAAAGCATGAGCCGGAAGGGCAGGGACAGCAGTTTGATGGGTATCACCAGCAACTGGACCATGATTTTGATGGCCAGCTTGAGGGGAATCATCAGCACGTTGAGCAGGATGTGGGCCAGCCACTTGAGGGGGGCCAGAATGCAGTTGGCCAGTCCGTTTTCGGCCATCAACTGCTCGAAGTCCTCCCCTTTTTCTCCGCTCTGCAGGCGGGCCAGCAACTCCCGCACGTCCAGCGATGCCACCTGCTCCTCCGCCCAGGCCTGCTGGGTCTCCCGGGCGGTGTCGTACTCCACGGCCTGCACTGCGGGCAGCACGGCCATCAGGACAACGGCCAGCACACTCCCCATGACTATCTTTGCCTTCATGTTTTCATCCTCATACAGAAAGCTGTTGTCTGTATTAAAGCGTTCCCGCTGACCACCACGCTTAAATAGCAGGTCTCTATTTCGGTCTGCCTATGATTAATGACGGTCTATACCAGAAGGAGGCGATATAAATGCCCATGTACGAACGATTTGAGATGCCCGAGGAGCTGGTCAACAAAGTCTACCAGGCCATAGAGAAGGCCCGGGACACCGGCAAGGTCAAAAAGGGTACCAACGAGGTGACCAAGCAGGCGGAGCGGAAGCAGGCCAAACTGGTGGTCATGGCCACCGACGTGACCCCTGAGGAGATTCTGGCCCACATCCCGCTGCTCTGCGAGGAAAAAGAGGTGCCCTATGCCTACGTACCGTCCAAGCAGGGCTTGGGGCGGGCGGCCGGATTGACGGTCCCCACGGCCTCCGTGGCCATCACCGACCCCGGCGAGGGGAAGGGCGTCATAGCCGAAATAGAGAAGGCAGTCAAGGAACTCAAGGGATCATAATGGCTGAGGACGAGAGCATACCTGCCGAGGTGGTGGAAATCATCGGCCGCTCCGGGATGACCGGAGAAGTGACCCAGGTGAGGGTCAAAATCCTGGAAGGCAGCGAAAAAAACCGGGTGCTCACCCGCAACGTCATGGGTCCCATCCAGATGGGCGACATCCTCATGCTCAGGGAAGCAGAGCGAGAAGCCAGAAAACTCTCCGTGAAGTAATATGGTAGCCAAACGCAAGTGCACCTTTTGCGACAACGAAATCGAGCCCGGTACGGGCATGATGTACGTCAAAAAAAGCGGCAGCATCTTCTATTTCTGCTCCTCCAAATGCCGCAAAAACCATCTGCACCTGGGACGGGAGCCCCGCAAAACGCGGTGGTCCAAGCGATACGGGAGGTAGACATGGCGGAGCGGACCTTTGTCATGGTCAAACCCGACGGCATACAGCGCCGGCTGGCCGGCGAGGTCCTCGCTCGCTTCGAGCGGGCGGGTCTCAAGATTGTTGCCCTGAAATTTGTCCAGGTGTCCCGCCGTCTGGCAGAGAGGCACTACGCGGTACACAGGGGAAAGCCCTTCTATGAGGGCCTGATAGAATACATCACCTCCGGCCCGGTGCTGGCCATGGTGCTGGAGGGCAACCACGTCATTTCCCGGGTTCGGACCATGGTGGGGGCCACCGACCCCGGCCAGGCGCAGCCGGGCACCATCCGGGGCGACTATGCCCAGGAAATCGGTCGGAACATCGTGCACGCCAGTGACGGCCCGGAGACGGCACGGCAGGAAATCGACCTGTGGTTTTCTCCGGACGACATGGTTGACTACGAGATGAGCGACCGGGCCTGGCTGTTCGAGTAGTCTTTCCATGGCCTTCCATCCGGATGCCCTGCTCTTCGACATGGACGGGGTTCTGGTGGACTCTTTTGACGCCTGGCTGGCCGCCATGAACGCGTCCCTGCGCCAGTTCCACCTGCCCGAGCTGAGCGAAAAAGAGTTCCAGGAGCAGTACTGGGGTCACGACCTGTACGAAAACCTGCAGCGTCTGGAGCTGGAGGACAAGGTGGGCCGGTTCTGCGTGAACATTTTTGGGGACTACGTGGGCGCCATCACCGTTTTTTCCGAAACCCAGAGGGTTCTGCAGCAGATCGACCACTATCCCACCGCCCTGGTCACCAACACCCCCCGGGCCTGTGTGGACGACATCCTAGGGCATTTTGACCTGGATGCCTACTTTGACGTCATCGTCACCAGTGACGACGTGTCCCGGGGAAAGCCCCATCCCGGCATGCTGCTGCAGGCCTGCCGGCGTCTGGGGGTTCATCCCCGCCGGGTTCTGTTCATTGGAGATACGGACAGCGACGTGCGGGCGGGGCGGGCGGCGGGGTGCACGGTGG
>DSCA01000151.1 GCA_011049295.1 Thermoplasmatales archaeon | reverse complement strand
TCCCCTACGACGAGGCGACGCTGCGCTCCCGGCCCGGCATCGGCCCCTACACGGCGGCCCCCGTGTAGGGGCCGATGCCGGGCAGGGAGCGCAGCGTCGCCTCGTCGGAGGGGAGCACCCCGTCAAACCGCTGCACGACCTCCTGGGCGGTTCGATTCAGGGCCACGGCCCGTCGGTTGTAGCCCAGTCCCTGCCAGGCTGCCAACACCTCCTGAAGGGATGCCCGGGCCAGTGACGCGAAGTCGGGAAAGGCGGCAACGAAGGCGGTGAACGTGTCCCGCACCCGCTCCACCGGGGTCTGCTGGAGCATGACTTCTGACACCAGGATGCGGTAGGGGTCGCGGGTCTCCCTCCAGGGAAAGGAGCGGGGGTGGCGCCGGTAGTGTTCGTACACCAGGCGCTGGAAGGCGGCCAGGGTTTCGGGGGTGATGCCCTCTGCTGCCACCCGACGGCGGATGGCGGTACATATCTCCTGCTCGCCGCCAGTCATGTCCATCCTAGGAGAGCAACCCCTCGATGATCAGTTCGGTGGCCTGGTCCTCGTCCAGCCCTCGGGCCATGAGGGTCTCCAGCTGCTTGGTGTCCACGCTGCCGATGGCCGCCTCGTGGGTGACATGGGCCAGGGGATGGACGACCTCCACGATGGGGATGGCGGTGGCTTTGCCGTCATCCTGAATGATTTCCTTGCAGTCCACGTGACCCCGGGCATGGGGGGCGGTGGCCCGCAGCTTGTTGTACACCTGGGCCTGGGCCCGGTCCCGCACCGCCACCCGGGAGGTGAGCGCTCCCCGGGCGTGCTCCCCCACCAGGTAGCCTACCTCCCGGATGCTGATGTCATCGTCGCCCCGGCCGTTCACCCTGCTCACCATCTCCAGGATGCTGTGATACCTGCCGGTGAGGACGTAATCGATGGCCAGGGTGCCCACGCGGCCCCTGACCAGCTCGAAGTCCGTGCTGAACCGGGCTCCCCTCTCCAGTTCCACCTGGGCGCTGGGATAGACGGCGAGGCCTCCCCGGTCGGAGTGGATGTGTTTCTCCAGATAGCGGTAGGAGGCGTCCTCGCCCACGTGGATGCGGGCCTGCATCTGGTGGCGGACATCGGTGGCCCGGGGGAAAATGCAGTGGGAGAGAACCTCTATGCGGGCCTTTCTGCCCACCTCCACGTCCATGTCGATGAGCTGCTGCGCCTGCTGATGGGTGATCCCGAAGCACAGGTGCACCGGTCTATGGATGTGTGCGCCCTCTTCCACCCTGATGCGCACCCGGATAACTCCCTCGGCCTCCTCGGTTTCCACCTGCAGGCCGGGCACAAGGTTTTTGCTCATCACCCGGTGCACGTCGATGGCCAGATGGGCGGTGTCCGGGTCCTGCAGAGCCCCGTTTACCCCGGCCATCTCCAGCAAATTATTCATGTCCATGCTCATCTCCTCCCCGGGTGGGAACGTTCTGGTGGTCGCAGGGCAGGCATTCCCCCTCGAAATAGGGAAGAATGCTTGGGGTGCGTCCCTTGTCTATCAGTCGGCCGCCGCAGAACAGGAAGGCATGCTCGGCCTGTTTCATCACCGTAATGCTGTGGGTAATAAGCACCACCGTCGCCCCCTGCTTTCGCAGCGACTGGATGCCCTCGAATATTTTGTGCAGGGAGGCCACGTCGATGCCGGAGTCCGGCTCGTCCAGCATCACGAAGCGGGGCTCCATCACCAGAATGGAGGCCAGCTCCAGCTTTTTGCGCTCCCCCCCGCTGAGACTCTTATCCACGGCCCGATGGAGATACCGGGCGGGGCTCAGCCCCACCTGCTCCAGTGCCTCCTCCGCCGTGATGCCGCCGTCGGCGGCCGCCGCCCCCAGAAACTTTGCCACGCTCAGTCCCTCGTAGCGGGCCGGCTCCTGCCAGGCCAGGGTGATGCCCTTTTTGGCCCTCTGGTCCACGCTCAGCCCGGTGATGGACTGGCCCTCAAAACGGATGTCGCCCTCCACGTCCCGGTATCCCTCCAGCCCCATGATGGCGGCGGCCAGGGTGGACTTGCCGGCCCCGTTGGGGCCTACCACTGCATGTACGTGTCCCTCCCAGAAGTCAAGGGTTACGTCATTCAGGATTCTGGTGCCGTTGATGGTCAGGTGCAGGTTGCTTACTTCCAGGATGCCCATAGTCTTCCTCCGTGGGCGGCCGCAGCAGACGGGCGTTGACGGCCACGATGACCGTGCTCAGAGACATGAGGACGGCCCCCAGAGCCGGGGAGATGACTACCCCCTGTGGATACAGGACGCCGGCGGCCAGCGGGATGGCTACCACATTGTAACCGGTGGCCCATAAAAGATTTTGGGCCATTTTCCTGTAGGTGGCGGTGCCGAAGAGGATAAGAGATGACACGTCCGCCGGGTCGCTCTCCACCAGGATGATGTCCGCGGTCTCCGCCGCCACGTCGGTTCCCGAGCCCACGGCGATGCCCACGTCTGCCTGGGCCAGGGCCGGGGCGTCGTTGATGCCGTCTCCGGTCATGGCCACGAACTCTCCCCGCTGCTGCAGCGCCCGGATTTTCTCCTGTTTTTCGTGGGGGAGAACCCCGGCAAAGTAGCCATCCAGTCCCAGCTCCCGGGCCACGCCGCCGGCCACATGGTCTGTGTCCCCGGTGAGCATCCAGCACTTGATGCCCCGCTGCTGCAGCGCCCGGACGGCCCGGAAGGAGGAGGGACGGATGCGGTCGGCCAGGAGGATGGAGCCGGCCACCCGGCCCTCCACCACCACGTAGACCCGGGTGCCTCCCGGAGAGCCATCCCCGTCGGGAAGGGACCGATGCTGGGAGCGAAGGTAGCCGGGGCTCACCACCTGCACCTGTTTTCCCGCCACCCGGCCCTCCACCCCCTGGCCCGAGATGGCCCGAAAATCGCTGGCCTCCAGCAGCGAAAGGCCTCGCTTCTCCGCCGTCTCCACTACGGCCCGGGCGATGGGGTGCTCCGAGAGCTGCTCCAGGGAGGCAGCCATCTGCAGCATCTCCTCTTCCTCCAGGTTTTTATCCACGACCTGCATCTGCTGCACCCCGAACCGGCCCTCGGTGAGGGTTCCCGTCTTGTCGAACACCACGGTGGTGATGCGGCGGGCATTTTCAAAGGCCGTCCGGTTGCGAATCAGGAGGCCGTGCCGGGCGGAGAGGGAGGTGGAGACCGCCACCACCAGGGGGATGGCCAGACCCAGGGCGTGGGGGCAGGTGATGACCATCACCGTGGCCATGCGCTCTATGGAGAAGGCCACATCGTGGCCGGAGAGCAGCCAGGCGGACAGGGTGGCAAAGCCAGCGGTGAGAGCAATCACCGTTAGCCAGAAGGCGGCCCGGTCGGCCAGCCTCTGGGTGTGGGACTTGGACCGCTGGGCTCTCTCCACCAGGCTGATGACCTTGGACAGGTAGGTGTCATCTCCGGTGTGGGCCACCTCCACCTCCAGGGACCCCTCGCCGTTGACGGCCCCGGCTATCACCTGGTCATCCTCTCCCTTTTCCACCGGCGTGCTCTCCCCGGTGAGCAGGGCCTGGTCCACGTAGCTGCTGCCCCTGACCACCCTCCCATCGGAGGGAATTTTTTCTCCGGGCTTTATCAGCACCCGGTCGCCGGGGGACAGCTGGCTGACTTCCACCTCCCGGACATCGCCGTTTTCCAAGCGGTGGGCGGTGTCAGGCAGCAGGCGGGAGAGCTCCTGCAGGGCCCGGGAGGCGCTGAGCACCGACCTCATCTCCACCCAGTGACCCAAGAGCATCACGTCTATCAGGGTGGCCAGCTCCCAGAAGAAAAAGGTGCCAGGGAGCCCCAGAACCACGGCCCCGCTGTACACGTAGGCAACGCCGATGGCCACCGCAATCAGGGTCATCATACCCGGGGAGCGCTGTCTGGCCTCCTCGTACAGACCATACAGGAAGGGCCAGCCTCCGTAAAAGAAAATGAGGGAGGAGAGGGCAAAGAGCAGGTAATCTCTGCCCGTAAAATCCAGCGTAAACCGGAGCCACCCCTGAATGACGGGGGAGAGGAGCAGAACGGGGAGGGTGAGCAGGAGGGACACAAAGAATCGGCGTTTGAAGTCCTCCATCATCATGCGGTGATGGTCGTGGTGCCCGTGCCTCTGACCGTGTATCTCACTCATTGGTTTCCCCTGAGAGCAGTTTCTGCACCAGCTGCCAGCGCTGCTTCCTGGACAGACTGTCCCGGATGGGGTGGAGGTCGCCGTGCAGCTCCCGGTGGTACACCGGCTTCTCTGTTCGGTAGAAGATGCCGATGGGCAACCGGTCGCGCTCCCGGGCCAGGACCAGGGCCCCCGGGTAGTCAAGGGGCTCCTCCAGCACCTCTACCTTCTTGTTGTACTCCTTGTAGGTATCGTGGAAGGTGACACAGGGCTGCAGGATGTCCACCATGGCAAATCCCGGATGCTGCACCGCCTGCACTATCAACTCGGCCAGGTGGTCCAGTCTGCCCGGGTAGCCCCGGGCCACCAGGGTGGCCCCCGCCTCCAGCAGCAGGGCGAGGGGGTGGAAGGGCTCCTCTACGTTTCCCCGGGGAGAGGAGCGGGTCCTGGCTCCCCTAGCCGTGGTGGGCGTGAACTGCCCGGTAGTCAGGGCGTAGACCCCGTTGTTATGCACCAGCACCGTGACATCCATGTTGCGCTTGGCGGCAAACAGCAGGTGAGCCAGCCCCTCCCCGTAGGCGTCACCATCGCCCACGAAGGCGATGGGCCTGAGCTCCGGGTTGGCCATCTTCATGCCGCTGACCGCGGCCACGGAGCGTCCGTGCAGCGAGTACAGCCCGCTCAGGTGGAGATAATCAAATATTTTGCCGTGGCAGCCGATGCCGGCACAGATGACCAGGCGGTCCCGTTCCACCCCCGTCTCCTCCAGCCGCTGCACCGCCTTTTTTACCGCCCGCAGGATGCCGAAGTTTCCACAGCCCGGGCACCAGGTGTTTTCGGCGCCGGTATCCAATCCGTCCATCAGAGCACCTCCTGCAGCCGGTGGGCCAGGTCCCGGGGGTCAAAGGGTCTTCCGTCGTACCGGCGGATGACGTGGCCCGGACTGATATCTGCCCTTTCCTGCAGCAGGCGGGCAAAGGAGCCGGCGGCGCTCTGCTCCACCACCACCGGCTGCTGGTCCGCGTAGGCCTCCAGCTCCCAGGTGGGCAGGGGCCGTAGGTAGATGGGCTGCACCACCTGGGCCTCCAGCCCGGCGTGGCACAGGGCTTCCCGCACGCTCAGGGTGGTGGAGCCGTAGGTGAAAACGACCGGACCTGTACGGCCGAAGGTGTTCATCGTGTGCATGCCCCGCAGGTATTTGGACAGGCTCTCTTCCTTCCGCTGCCGCTTTTTGTGCATCAGGGAAATGGTCTCCGCCTCCTCGGTGGTGATGCCCCTCTCGTCGTGCTCGTAGCTGTTCCACTTGATGACCTCCCGGCTGGGGGGAAACAGCAGGGGGGATATGCCGTCGTCGGTGATGCGGTAGCGGCGGTAGGGTCCCCGCCGATGGGCTTTTTCCTGTGGCCAGGCCACCTCGCCGTCCAGGCTGGTGGTCACCCGGCTCTCGGACAGGTGCTTCTCGGTGAGCAGCACCGCCGGGGTCTGAAAGCGCCAGGCCAGAGCCAGGAGTTCACCGGTCAGCCGGAAGGCCTCGGCCACGCTGCCCGGGGAGGCCACCAGGCGGGGGAACTCTCCGTGTCCCTGATGGAGGGCAAAATACAGGTCCCCCTGCTCGGTGTAGGTGGGGACGCCGGTGGAG
>DSCA01000089.1 GCA_011049295.1 Thermoplasmatales archaeon | reverse complement strand
GGTCGAGGACGGCAATCTCTTGCTCCTGTTGTGTCAGCGTGAGTCCGTTGACCTCTTTTATCACCCGCTGGACCACGGGAACCACGTCTTTGGCGTTGCCTTTGACCTCCGCCATTACCTTTCCCATGACCGCTTTCAGGTCGGCCTCACCGTCGAACTTCACCGCGTTGAGCAGGGCGTGCTTCCGGGCAATGGCCGCAATCTCCTCGGTGTCCATCCCTCTCTCTATGGCCGGCGCTCTTTTAAGTTTTGCTTAGGCCGGAGGGCTGAGGAATACGATGCCCGTTTCGGTAAGGTCGCTCAGGGCGTGCATCTTCACCGTGCTCTCGGAAACGGTGTACAGGGTGGTGTTGATGTAGAGAGACCGCACCACGTGGTCGGTTCCCTCCCAGCGATACCAGAAGGGCTCCGCGCTCACGTTGATGGTGTTATCCTGGTGGGTGATGCGCCCCCGTACCTCCATTTCCTCCGTGTTTACGTGCAGCACGTAGGCTCCCTGGTAGACGAAGCTGCCGTACAGGCTGCCCGTATAGTTGGTCTGCTGCTTTATGTCCTTGTCTATTTGGTAGACGCTCACCGGCAGGACCAGCAGATCCTTTTCCCAGTCGAAGAGCAGGGCGTGGTGGTCGTGCAGGGCCGGGCTGTCCGTTCCCCGGTCGCCGATGACTATCTTGGCTACCTCTCGGGGCTGGCTAAAGTTGGTTATGTCGAACAGGGCAATTTTCAATCCCTGATACCAGGCAAATTCCTGCCCCCAGTTCTGCTTATCCTCGGAGGAGGCCTCCACGGATTCCTTGCCGATGCCCAGGACGTGGTTTTCGCCGAGGGGGTGGAGGTAGTCGGAGTAGCCGGTTATTTTGAGCTCGCCCAGTATCTGTGGAGCGTAGGGGTCGGCGAGGTCGATGGTGAAAAACGGGTCTATTTTTTTGAAGGTCACCAGGTAGGCCCGGTCGCCCATGAAGCGGGCGGCGTAGATGCTCTCACCGGGAGCGATGTGCTCTATCTTGGACACCATCTGCAACTGGTCGTCCAGAATATAGAGGTTGTTGCTGCTGTTGCTCCACCAGCTGCTCCAGGTGGTGGTGGCAATCCTGAAAAAGCCCCGGTATTCGTCCATGGAAAACTGGTTGAGGACCCTTCCCGGAACCTCGCCATGTGCCCGATAGGCGATGGTGCCATTGCTGACGGCGATTTTGTGGACGCTGGTGCCCTCCCCGCGCCCGCTCTCCCCGTCATAGTGGGCATTAATCAGGAAGATGTGCTGCCGTGAGACATACATGTCCTGGGCGCTCTCCATGAGAAAGCTCTTGCTGTCGGTGGGGTTGCCGGTGGCCAGGCTGACGGCGGTGACGTGAACCAGGGAACCTGCCCCCTCTCCGTCGTCCGGATAGTAAATGGAGGAGGGGTCAATCTCCTGGGTGCAGTTGTCCACGGTAACCTGAGGGAGGCAAACACTCTGGTTTTTTTCCGCATCCAGGATGACCCGCCCCAGGTAGTCAGAGGAGATGACATACAGGTGGCTGCCAATCAGGCGGGCGTTCAGGTACCATCCGTCCACGGTTATCTCCCGGGTCAGGACGGGGGTGGAGCGGTCGCTGATGTTGAACACCTGTATCAGGGTGGTATCCGTCCACCAGTATGAGGAGTGGTTGCGATAGGCGGTTCCCAGAACCACCAGTACGTCGCCCTGCACCAGCAGGTTACGGGGCTGCTGGCTCTCGGAGAAGGCCAGGTGTGCTACGAGGGAGGCATTCTCCGGGGGGTAGGCCTGCACAATCCATATCTTTCCCTGGGCGATGATGTACAGGTAGCCCCCGTCGGTTTTTACCATGTCCGGCTCATCCACGCCCTCCACCTGGATGTTGGTGGCCGAAAAGTCGTCGTGGTACTCCGCTGCCGCACCGCCTAGGGTTTCCATCTGCGTGGGGACGCTTCCGTCGGTCAGGTAATATCGGCCGTAGCCGCCCTTGCCGGCCTGGTTTTCAATGTAGTCGAGCAGCTCCTGGCGGGAGGAAAAAGTCTTCAACTCCCCGGTATACTCTGCCTCGCCTTCCGGCATAGCCAGGAAGGACACCGCAATCATTCCCGTCACCAGGCACATAACCGCCATCCCTTTAAGGGAGAGACCAGTGGGCATGACATCACCTCTGCCCCCTATGGGTATAGCGATTTAATATAGTTTGTTTTTCGTTAGGTAAATTCCGAACACCGCCTACATAACCAGGCGCATCAAAAAGAGGTCATCCTTGGCGGCCAGACCCTCTCCGGTGTACCCCCAGGCCATCAGGTTCACCAGGCCCCGGTCCTTCAAAAAGTCACTGCTCTCCTTCCAGAGGAAGGCAAAGGGGGCGCGGGTGTCGTTGTACACCACTACGGGCACGCAACTGGCCACCGGGGGAACCCGGAACTCCACCCGGACGATGTCCTCGCTTCCCTGGGCCTCCACGGTCACCGCTCCCACCACCACCGTTCCCGGCAGGGGCATCAACTGAAGGTCGAACAGGTACAGGCCGTTTAGGGGACGGGTAATCTCCAGGCTGGACAGAGCGCCCTCACCATCCCGGCCTGCAGCGGGAGAGAGCAGGGGACAGACAACCATGAGGAGACACAGGGTGAAGACCACGACCGGCTGACCTTTCACGGCGCTCATCTCAGGTGCCCCGGCTGACCGCAAAATCGGCTAGGTCCATCAGAAGACGCTTGCTCTCGCTTTCCGGCAGAGGGGCCAGCGCCTTCCGGGCCCGCTCCGCATAGCCCCGGGCTTTTTGGGTGGCATGGTCGATGGCCCCGCTGGCGGCGAATGCCTGCAGCACCTGCTGAATCTCGGCGGGTGAGGCATCGTGCTTGCCGTGGTAGGGTATCCACCCGGTATGGTCTGAGTGCTCTCTGGCGTAGATGTATATCAGGGTCTTTTTTCCCTCCCGGACGTCGCTGCCTATGGGCTTTCCGATGTCTTTACCCACCACGTCCAGGCAATCGTCCCAGAGCTGGAAGGCCATCCCCACCCAGCGACCGTAGTCACCCAGTGTCGCCTGCTGCTCCCTGCTACCTCCCCCGATGAGAGCTCCCCCCAGGCAGGCGTGCTCAAACAGTCGGGCCGTCTTTTTCTCTATCATGGCCAAAAAGGCTGCCTCGTCGACCTCCTCCAGCTCCTCGAAGCACATGTCCATCTGCTGGCCCTCACATATCTCCTTGGACATCAGGGCCATGCTGTGCACCAGCCGGGCAACCACCTCGGCCGGCAGGCGGGCCCCGGCCACTATCTCGAAGGCCTTGGCAAACAGGGTGTCCCCGGCCAGAATAGCGGTGGCCTCTCCGAACTTCACGTGGGTGGCGGGCATCCCCCGGCGCTGCTCGTCCCGGTCCATGATGTCATCGTGGGCCAGGGTGAAGGTATGGATGATTTCCAGGGCCGCCCCGTAGGGCAGAGCCAATGTCTGCTCCCCGCCCACCGCCTGGCAGGCCAGCAGGGCCATGATGGGACGGAGACGTTTGCCTCCGGCCAGGGGAAGGTAGCGAACCGCCTCGTACAGTCGCGGAGGCTTCTCCTCGTGCAGAAATTCTTTGATGGCCCGGTTTACCTTCTCCCGCATCTCCTTCAGCCGATCCACAGGTCCACCTCCCGCAGATCCTGGAGGGAGCGGCAGCCGGTGAGAAACATCACGGTGCGCAGAGCCTGGATGGTGGTGTGGAGAGCCTGCTCGGCGTCGTTGGTGAGCAGGACAGCCGCCATCCCGGCGGCGTCGGCCCCCAGGGCCAGCGCCCTGGCCACGTCCAGTCCGTTGCGTATCCCGCCGGTGGCTATCACTGTCATCCCCGTATCCCGGCAGGCCTCCACTACCTCCATAACCGACAGCGGAGTGGGAATGCCCCAGTCCCGGAACAGGTACCCCAGGCTCTCCTGGACGGTTTCTCCCGTCTTTTGGGCCCGGTAGGCCTCGATGGCGGCAAAGGAGGTACCACTCATCCCTCCCACGTCGATGCCCACGATGTCCGTCTGGCACAGGCGGCGGGCAACCTCGCCGGAAATGCCGGCTCCCGTCTCCTTGACTATGACCGGAGTGGTCAGCGAGGCTGCCACCTCCTGGATTTTGTCCAGGACCCCCCGGGCTTTACGGTCTCCCTCTATCTGGATGCATTCCTGCAAAAAGTTGAGATGAATAGCCAGCACGTCGGCCTCTATCATGTCCACGGCCTGGGCCGCCCGCTCCGCGGCATCCGCCCATTCCAGCAGCTGGGGCGCTCCCAGGTTGGCAATGGTCAGCGGAATGTCGTACTCGGTGATGACGGCGTAACTGTCCACGGCCCCTCCGTTTTCCAGGGCCACCCGCTGCGACCCCACTCCCATACCTATCTGAAATTGCTGGGCCAGAGACGCCAGATATCGGTTGACCTGGGTGGCCTCCTCGAATCCCCCGGTCATGCCGGCGATGATGAGGGGTGCCTGCATGGTTTTTCCGAATTCCTGCCAGGTGAGGTCGATGTCGTCCATGTCCACCTCGGGCAGGGCGTTGTGGACGAACCCAATGTCGTCCCAGTAATTGTAGGTAGAGGCTACATCCTCATTTTTGGATATCTCGATGTGGTCCTTTTTCCTTCCATTCATGGTTGCACCACCCGGGTGCCCGTCACCGTGCCGCAGAGGGCACTCCGCAGCCGTCCCGGCTTGTTTCCGTTGATGACGGCCACCTCCGCCCCCGAATATACCATCTCCTTTATAGATTTGACCTTTCCCGCCATCCCCGCGGTGACATCGCTGGCCGTGCTGTCGCCCACCAGTGCCCTCTCCAGCTCGGCGGGGGTGCATTCCCCGATGAGGGTGGCGGGGTCGTAAGGACGGGCGTAGATGCCGTCCACGTTGGTCACGAAAATGACCCGCTGGACCGGCAGGCGGGAGGCCAGCAGCTGCATGAGGTAATCGCCGGATACGATGGAGGGCTGCCCGTCGATGAGTACGTCACCAAAGGTCACCGGGGTGAGGCCCAGGTCCAGCACCTCCCGCAGGTGGTGCAGGTAGCCTTCGTTCAGTACCGGAAATGGGGGGACCGCCGTACAGGCAATGCCTGCGGCCCGCAGCTCCCTCATCACCCGGAGGTTGAGATCCCGCACCACGGCATGGGTAACGGCGATGCCCTCCCGCTGGTCGATTCCCGGCACCCAGCCCCTATGCAACTGGTACTGCATGGCCTGGGGATGACCGAAGGAGCCGGCGCCGTGCACAATAGCCAGGGGACCATCGGCGGCGGTCAGTTCCCGGGCCAGCCGGCGGGTGACCCGGGTGCGAAATTGTCTCTCGTGCTCCTTGTGCGTAATCACTGCGCCTCCCAGCTTGACCGCGATCATTTCAGGATGACCTCTGCCTCTCGTTCACCGGCCACCACCCGCACGGTGTCCCCCGATGAGATGTGCTCGATGTCCACGCCGTCCACGCAGGGAATGCCGGCCAGAATGGCGCCAGTGGCCACGATGGTCTCCGTCTCCCTGTTGATGATGGCTGCCGGGGCCACCCCGTTTTTCTGTAGCCCGTAGATGACGTAGGAGCCCACGGTGGAGCCCTTGCCGCAGGGAAACACCAGCACCCGGCCTTTCACGCATTCTCCCTCCAGGGGGCTTCCCTTCTCTATTACCACCCCGGTGGCTGCATCGATTCCTCCGTAAAACCCGATGGGCTCGGGGGAGACCAGCGCCTCGCCCTCCGCCTCGCCGGGGTAAATGGCTCGTGCTTTCATGCTTCCTCCAGAAGATGGCGAAGGTTGTTGAACACTACCTGTTGCTTGCAGAAACCGGGCAGATAGGCGGCTGCCTTGCCCGAGTTCACGGCAGTGGTGGAAAACAGATTCTCGATGGGTGCCACCACCAT
>DSCA01000129.1 GCA_011049295.1 Thermoplasmatales archaeon | reverse complement strand
GACATCGTGATGAAGGACAGGGTGTGTTGATTTTGAATTGCCTGACGCCACTTCCCGCTACAGTAATCGGTGGTTGAAACAAAAAATATGAGAGAAAATTCTCTAATGTGACAAAGTCAAAATCAGACTCCTCTATGGGAACACACCGCTTGTACAGAACCTGTGACGTCTCGGCAATGTCAGACTGGCACACCACGTAGAAGAAATCGTCTTCTGTCCAGGCCGGATTTGAGTCGTGAACGGCTGCCGTATGGATATCTCGCGCCGGCTGGTAGGCCCCCTGCGGTCCTGCCTCGGCATCCCAGTTGTACACGATGTTGCCCAGGCCTTCGCCGGCCTCCATCCACCACAGCTCCAGGCCCTGGTTCATACCCTGGTCATCGTTAATCATGGCCACCACGGGTCCCGTCTGGTCGTAGTAGGTCATCAGGTACCACATGTCGTTTTCGAAGTTCAGGCAGGTGGCACCCGGTCTGCTGCCCTCCGTCCAGCCGTAGGCCTCGTAGCTTCCCTGATTGGTGATGTCGGTGATGAGGATAAAGGTTCCTGCTTCAGTGTCTGCGTCCAGTGATTCAATCCACAGGCCGTCCCACTGCGGTCCCTCGTATCGGGTGCCTTCGAAATAGGCGATGTCTGCATAGTACTGGTATCCCTCGAACTCAAAGATGCTGGGATTCCAGGAGCTGCCGTCGTCGGTGGAATAGCTCATCCCGATGTCGGACTCCAGAGCCGAAATGTGGTGCGACCACACCACGATGGTGTTTCCGTCTCCATCTCTGTGAGGGCCGGTAGATGGTCGTCTTCGGGGCTGTTGACTGATATAAGGGTTTCACCGGTGTTTCCGGCGGTGACCGGACCCAGCGGTCGGATGCTCATCTCCTTGGGTTTGGCTCCCTCCAGGGTCAGGGGCTGCGATGGGCTGTCGCTTTCCTGTACGGCCACAATGGACGGAGCGGCCACCATCATCAGCATCACGGCTGTTGCTATCACTATCGGTTTGCTTATTTTTTTGCCTCTTTGCATGGTATATGCCTCCAAGATATAAATAAGTCCTGGTTTATATAGTTATTGCCGCCGGGCGGCAGCGTGAAAAAATGCCTTCCGCCAATGAGCAAAGACGAGGGATGCAAGCCACTAAAACGGGTACTGCCTGCCCAAAATCTCCACGGCGGACATGGCGGCCAGGGCCCCCTCGCCGCAGGCGGTGACAATCTGCCGCATACCTCCGGTAACATCTCCGGCAGCCAGTATGCGGGGCACGTTTGTCCGCTGCATGCGGTCCGTCTGTATGTAGCCGGGACCATAGGTTTCCACTCCCGCCCTGCTGGCCAGCTCCGACTGGGGTGTCTCCCCGATGGACACGAACACTCCGTCGGCGGGGAGAGTGCTGCTCTCACCGGTTTCGCGGTTCACGATGCGCAACCCCGTTACCTTGCTGTCTCCCATTATCTCCTGCACCTCGCTGCTCCAGATGACGGGAATGTCGTTTTTCCTGACCTCTCTCTCCAGGGCATCCTCTGCCCGCAGCTGGTCTCGACGGTGAACGATGGACACCCGGCAGCCGAGATGGTGCAGGTAGAGGGCCTCGTTGACTGCGCTGTTGCCGCCGCCGACGACTGCCACCTCCTTGCCCCTGAAAAAAGAGCCGTCACAGGTGGCGCAATAGGACACACCTCGTCCCCGCAGCTCCGTCTCTCCCGGAACCCCCAGGTGCTTGTGGGTGGTTCCGGTGCAGACGATGACCGCCCCCGTGTCGTAGGTATCTTTGGAGGTTACCACCTTCACGTGCCCTTGGTCCTCCTCGCGATGCAGTTGGGTGACTTCTTCGAACAGGTTGAACCGGGCGTAGTCCTGGGCGTGCTCCTTCATCCGGTCCATGAGGTCGATGCCGGATATGCTCTTGAACCCTGGGTAGTTCTCCACGTTGGGCGCCCAGGTGGCCAGGCCCCCGCCTACCTCCCTGTCAAACACTACGGCGTCGATGCCGGCCCGGCCCGCATATATGGCTGCCGTGTAGCCGGCGCTTCCCGCCCCGATGATGGCCAGTTCAACGTCCATGCTATCGTCTCCACATGGAATCTGAGGTTTTAAAAATTGCCCTGACGCTGGCGTCAGCCCAGAGCCATGAGCAGCAGCTCTCTGGCCACCTTGGCTGCCAGGGCGGCGGTCAGGGTGCCGTGCTCGCAGGGGGGGCAGACCTCCACCACGTCGAAGGCCACCAGGCGGTCTCCGGCCTCCCGCAGCAGATGCAGGGCCTGCAGCAGCTCTCTCGACGACACGCCTCCCGGCTCCGGTGCCCCCGTCCCCGGGGCAAAGGCCGGGTCCAAGACATCGATGTCCACGGTCACGTATAGGGGGCGGTCCTCGGCCAGGATGGCCTCTATGTCCTCCCGCCCGGGAAGCCGTCGGCTGACCTGCAGTTTCTCCGCCAGACGCCATTCCTCTGCCTCGCCGCTGCGCACCCCGAAGTGATAGAAGTGAGGGGTGACCTCCAGGCAGCGCCGGGCCACGCAGGCATGGGAGAGGCGATTTCCCAGGTACTCGTCGCGCAGGTCCAGATGGGCATCGAAACAGAGGACCGTCAGGTCGCCCAGCGCCTCCTTGACCCCCTGCACGAGTGGATAGGTAACGGAGTGCTCGCCTCCCAGGGCCACCACTTTTTTTCCCTCGGCTGCCACCTCTCCGGCCACGGTGCGAATGTTTCTGAAAAACTCCTCCTGTGTTCCGTAGACTGCCATGTCCATCAGGTCGCAAAGGGAGAGGTCTACCAAGTCTTTGCTCAGGTCGGGGCTGTAGGTCTCCACCGTCCACGAGGCAGCCCGGATGGCTGCAGGGCCAAAGCGGGTGCCCGGATGGTGGCTGGTGGTCCCGTCAAAGGGAAGACCCACGATGACCGCGTCGGCTGACCCGTAGTGGTCATGGGCGCAGGTGTACCGGGAAAAATCCTCGAAGTAGTCCCTTATCATGTTCCGTCCTCCACGGGCAGCAAGAGCTCATGCCCTTGGGCCCTACCATGGGAGCAGCATTTAAAAAGGTTATTGTTCATGCTCCACGGGCAGGGAGAACATGTGGTAGGGAAGGTGCTCCATGCCCAGCCGCCGGTAGGCCTCGATGGCCGACCGGTTGGACTGGTGAACGTACAGCCTCAGGGCGGGCACGTGGTGCCGGGCGGCCAGGCGGCGAGCCTGGTCGAACAGCGAGCGCATGACCCCCCGGCGCCGCCACGCCGGCTGCACGTAGACGCTCTGCAGCCACCAGATGTCCCGGGCCCGCCAGTCGCTCCATTCAAAGGTGACCATGAGCTGTCCCACCACCTGTCCCTCCTCCTCGGCCACCAGGTAAAAACCCTTCTCGGGGCTATCCAGCAGAGCGGTCACCCCCTCCAGGGCGGTGGCGGCATCCACCGTGTAGCCCTCGGACTCCGCCGCCAGCGCCCGGTTGTGCCGGGCAATGCAGGAGGCGTCCTCCCGGGTGCCTCGCCGAATATGCATGGGTCATAATCCCAGGGCTATTTAAAACATTTCAGAGGCGGGGCAGGTTGTGCTCGATTTCGAAGGGGCTCACCGCCGTATCGTATTTGTGGCCCACCTCCCGCCGGTAGTTCCGAATCTGTATTTCCTTGTTGGCGATGAATTTACCAAACAGACTCTCGCCCAGCGTTTCCTTGACCAGCGGGCTCTGCTTGGCCCGGGCCAGGGCTTCCTCCAGGTTGGCCGGCAGGATGGCCACCTGTCCCCGCTCCCGCTCCGCCGGGCTCATGGTATATATGTCCCTCTCACAGGGAGGGTGCAGGGGAATCCGCTCCCGGATGCCGTCCAGTCCGGCGGCCAGCATGAGGGCAAAGGCCAGGTAGGGATTGCACCCGGGGTCCGGGCTGCGCAGTTCGATGCGCAACGCGTCCTCCCGTCCCGGTCTGTACTCGGGAATCCGCACCAGGGCAGACCGGTTTCTCTGGCCCCACACCACGTACACCGGGGCCTCGAAACCGGGAACCAGGCGCTTGTAGGAGTTCACCCACTGGTTGAGCACGGCGGTGATGTCCCCCACATGGTGCATGATGCCGGCGATGTAGGACTGGGCGATGTCCGAGAGATAATACTGCCGGTCCCTGCCGAAAAACACGTTGTGTCCGTCCTTCCACAGCGACTGATGGACGTGCATGCCGTTGCCGTTTTCCCCGTCCAGGGGCTTGGGCATAAAGGTGGCATACAGGCCCTCCCGGCGAGCAAACTCCTTGACGATGTACCGGAGCAGCATCACGGTGTCCGCCATGGCCAGGGCGTCCCCGTAGCGGAGGTCTATTTCGTGCTGGGAGGGGGCCACCTCGTGATGGCCGTATTCAGAGACAATGCCCATCTGGAGCAGGGCCAGGCTGGTCCTTTTGCGCAGATACTCGTAGGGGTCGCCGATGCCCATGCTGAAATAATCACCTTTGTCCAGCACCGCTGGCTGCAGATGGTTTTCAAAATAAAAAAATTCCATTTCCGGCCCCACCATAAATGAGGAAAATCCCTGGCTGCGCATCTGCTCCATGGCGCACTTCAGCACGTGGCGGGTGTCGTCGGCATGGGGCGTGCCATGGGGATTGCGGATGTCGCAGAACAGGCAGGCCACCCGGTATCGCTGGCCTCCGTCCTCGTAGTGCCAGGGAAGGATTCGGAAGGTGTCCGGATTGGGCACGGCCAGCAGGTCGCTCTCCTCTATGCGGGCCAGGCCCTCGATGGAGGAGCCGTCGAAGCCCTTGCCCTCCTTGAATGCTCTTTCCAGCTCGTACGACGGAATGTCAAAGCCCCGCAGTTCTCCCAGGATATCCGGAAACAGCAGGTTGGCAAACCTGATGTCTGAGCCTTCGTTCTCCAAAAAAGAAAGAACCTCCTCCGGCGTACGACAGCAGTGCATATCGTATAACGGCGGAGGAAATAAAAGGGTATCGCCGGGCTAGAAACCGCGCTCGGCGATGTCGCCCACCACGGGCAGCTTGAACTTTTCTCCCTGGTATGCCTTGATCATGAGCACCAGCCACAGGATAACGGTCAGGAGCCAGATAAGGCCGCCGATGACCCAGCCAAGAAATGGAATCCAACTGAATATGAAACCGAGAATGGTCAGGGGGAGAAAGGTCAGAATGGACTGGCGGGCGTGAAACCGCACGAATTCGTTGTCCTTTTCAATCAGATAGAAAACAAGGCCGGTAAGCCAGGTCAGCAGGTAGCACAGAGCTCCTTCCACGTTTTCTTCCATACCAACTGATGTTTTGTTCATGCCGTGAAATTGTGACACCATATATTAGTCTATCGAAAATTTAAGAACACCGGGGGCATTCAAGGTACATGGCACGCATATACCTTACCCGTCGTATTCCGCAGGAAGGCATGGCCCTTCTGGAAAAGGAGCATCAGGTGGGGGTTTTTGAGGGCGACTCGCCTCCATCCAAACAGGAAATCATCGACTGCCTGTGGGACGCCGAGGGGCTGCTGTGCCTGCTCACCGATCCCATCGACCGGGAAGTGCTGGACTCCGCACCCCGCCTCCGGGCCATCGCCACCTACGCCGTGGGCTACGACAACATCGACGTCCGGGAGGCCACCCGTCGGGGCATCCCCGTCTCCAACACCCCCGGCGTGCTCACCGAGACCACCGCTGACCTCACCTGGGCCCTGATTATGGGCATCGCCCGGCGCATCGTGGGGGGGGACCTCATGGTCCGGGAGGGACGATTCAAAGGCTGGGGTCCTATGGTCCTGCTGGGAACCGACGTGTGCGGCAAAACCCTGGGCATCATCGGGGCGGGGCGCATCGGGCGCGCCGTCGCCCGCCGCGCCCGCGGCTTCGACATGCGCCTGCTCTACTCCGACCCCGCCGCCCAGCCCGACGCCGAGGAGGCGCTCGGCATCCGGCGCGTCACCCTCGACGAGCTGCTGCGGGAG
>DSCA01000131.1 GCA_011049295.1 Thermoplasmatales archaeon | reverse complement strand
GCCAGAACCTCCACGTCTGCCCGGGACAGATGGGACAGATCCCCGGTTCTCTCCGCCGCCCCCCGCACCCGCCGCAGAGAGGACTCCGAGGGCTGCCGCACGGTGAGACCGGCACCCCGCGCGTACTCCAGCAAACGCCAGGAATGGCCGCCCTCCCGGAACTCCGCCACCACCGCCGGCACGGTGACCGCGGGGCCCGGAAAGCGCTTGCCCGAAAGAAGAGCCGAGGTGTCCAGTACCGCCAGCATGGCACAAACATTTTAAAGCACCTACATATAAATTTGCATGAAAATCAAGATTGACGGATGGCGCGCCCACATCACCTTTTCTTCTGCCCACTTCATCCCCGACTATAACACCTGCGGCCGCCTCCACGGTCACACCTACGCCGTTCACGCTGCGGTCGAGGGGGAGCCGGACGCCCGGGGCATCATCATGGACTTCAGCGCCCTGAAGCAGGCACTGCGGACGGTGGCCGGGGAGCTCGACCACCGGGTGCTGGTGCCCGAGCGGGGAGAGTTGGCGGTCCGGGGCACCGGAGAAGAGATAGAGGTCCTGTTCAGGGACAAGCGGTACCTGTTTCCCGCCGAGGACTGCATCTGCCTGCCCCTGGCATCCTCAACGGCCGAAAACCTGGCCTCCTACGTGCTGCAGCGAGTGCAGGAGGAGCTAGCCATCCCGGCCAACGTATCCGCCCTGCACGTGGGAGTGGACGAGGGATACGGCCAGGGAGCCTGGGTTTACACCCGGTGCGGAGGTGCCCCATGAAGGCGGTCTGCCTGCTCTCCGGGGGGCTGGACTCCTGCGTGACCGCGGCCATGGCCAAAAAGGAGGGCTACGAGCTGTACGCGCTCACCGTCAACTACGGGCAGCGGAACCGGCGGGAAATCAGCAGCGCCAAGCGGGTGGCCGCAGCACTGGGGGCACGGGAGCACAAGGTCATAGATGCCGACCTGCGCGTCTTTGGGCAATCGGCGCTCACCGACGACATCGAGGTGCCGGAGGAGGCGGCTCCGGGCATCCCCCCGACCTACGTTCCCGCCCGCAACACCATTTTTCTGTCCTTTGCCCTGGCCTATGCGGAGGCGGTGGACGCCGACGCCATTTTCATCGGGGTGAACGCCGTGGATTACTCCGGCTACCCCGACTGCCGCCCCGAGTTCATCCGGGCCTTCCAGCGGGTAGCCATCCTGGGCACCAAACGAGGGGTGGACGGCAACCCCATTCGCATCAAGACGCCGGTGATTGACATGAGCAAGGAGCAGATTGTGGCCCGGGGAGCGGAGCTGGGAGCTCCCCTGGAGCACACCTGGTCCTGCTACCGGGAGGGGGAGACGGCCTGTGGACGCTGCGCCTCCTGCCGCCTCCGCCACCGGGGCTTTGAAAAGGCCGGGGTGACCGACCCCCTGCCCTACGAATCATGAAAATCAACGAGATTTTTTATTCTCTGCAGGGAGAAGGAACCCTGGCGGGGCTGCCCACGGTTTTCGTGCGGACCACCGGCTGCAACCTGCGCTGCTCCTACTGCGACACCACCTACGCCTACCAGGAGGGGCGGGAGATGTCCCCCGCCGCCATTGCGGCCCACACCGGGAGGTGGCCCTGCCCACGTGTGTGTCTGACCGGGGGGGAGCCGCTGCTGCAGGAGGACGTAGGGGAGGTGCTGGACCTCCTGATGGAGGCCGGACGGGAGGTGAGCGTGGAGACCAACGGCTCGCTGGACGTGACCCCTCTCACGGAGCGGGCGGTGATAGCGGTCATGGACGTCAAGTGCCCCTCCTCGGGCATGCACGGGCAGATGCGCCGGGAGAACCTACCCCTGCTGCGCCCCTCCGACTGTCTGAAGTTCGTCATCGCCTGCCGGGAGGACTACGAATACGCCCGGGGGGTGTTGGAGCGCCATGCACCCGCCTGCCCGGTGGTCATGCAGCCGGTCTGGGAGCAGGGATTGCCCCTGGCCCGGGAGATGGCCGCCTGGATATTGAGAGACGGGCTGGAGGTGCGGTTGTCTCTGCAGATACACAAACTCCTGTGGGGCGACAGGAAGGGCGTATGAAGGCAAAAAACACAATATTTATATAAAATGATGGTAATTCTATGCTCATCCCTTAACGTCCAGAGGGACTGCAAAATGAAAAAAAGAGAAAAGGTTAAAAAAGGGGATGCATTTTAGATGCCAAACCTAAGGAGGAAAAACCATGTATAAAAAAAGCACTATGAAAAAAATCGGAAGCATTATGGTAGTGGCCGCCATGGTCATCAGCGCATTTACCGTTTTTGCGGTGAATGACGTTGCTGGCGATGAAACGACCCCCATGATATCCATTAACGAAATAATGTACAATCCCTTCTCCGGTGACGAATGGGTAGAGCTCTACAACGGTGGTGAAACTGCCGTCAATTTGACCGGCTGGGTATTGAAAGACGATGCAGATAACACCTTTGGTGACCTCACCAACGTAGAAATCCCGGCTGGCGGATACGTATACATCCAGAGCGCCACTGCGATTCTCAACAATGACGAGGATACCGTTTATCTATATGACGACGGCATGGAGGAGGTGGACAGTGCCGGTTACACCAACGCGCTCGGCGGCGACGGAAACGGCATGTCCCTGGAGTACAACTCCGCCACCGACACCTGGGAGGAAAGCCGCGTGGAAGACGGCACCCCCGGAGCGCGCAACAGCGTCCTGTGGCCGGATGTAACGGTCGTCTATCCCGTGGGCGGCGAAGTGATCGGCGGCATGGTCCCCGTAAAGTGGGAGGCCAGCAGCCCGGCGGGACTGGACGTCGCCATCGCCATCCACTACAAGAACGACACCGCCGCGGAGTGGACTAAGGGAACGGAGAAAGAGGAGAACGACGGACTTTTCATCTGGGACATCACCGGATTGGACGCCACCGAGCAGTACATGGTCAAAGTGACGGCCACCGACTCCCTGGGCGATTCCTATTACGATGAATCTGGCCTGTTTGACATTACCGGCATGACCGTGACTCCCAAAACCATCGCCTTCAACGAAACCGAGGACGTGGAAGTGACGGGCACCAGCGGCACCGTGGATCTGTACAAGCCGGATGGCACCCTGGTGGATAGCGAATCCGGGGCGCCCGGCGACGTGATTTTCTTCGGAGTTACCTTTGACGACACCGGAACCTGGTGGGTCAACGACTCCAATGAGGGCACCTTCTACATCCTGGTGACCCCCATCGAGTTGAACGTCTCCGCCGCTCCCGAAGAAGTAGATTTTGCCAAGAGTGGCTCTGAGAGCTATGTGGAGGTCACCGGCCGCGTGCTCAACCCGGATGGCACCCCCGCATCTGGCGCCACCGTGGAGGTATGGGCCCCCGGCGTCACTCCCTCGGGAGTGGCCACCCCGATTAGGGCCGTTACCACCAATGCAACCGGTCACTACGCATTCACCACCAAGGTGCGCATCAGCCTGTATGGAGCCGGCATGTATAACGTGACTGCCCGCATCGGCGACATAGATGATGCCAACGCCTTCGGATTTGCCCACATGGCCGTCAACCCCATTGATGCCAACGTCACCCTCTACGACATGGAGGGCGTATCCGGCGGCTTCGCCACCGGCGAAATCGTGTTCCAGGTGCTGTATCCGGACGGCACGCAGCTGCTCCCCGGCAACGACTACAACGTGTCGGTGTGGATGGGCAACGAGCTGTACGCCTGGATGAATACCTCCGACGACACCGAGGGCGGCAACATGACCTTCATGGAATATGGCAAATTCCTCAACATCACCCCGGTAGACATCTGGGAGCAGGGCGCCTACACGTTGAAAGTCGAGGTTGACTATTCCGGCGACATCAACTGGGAGTACACCGGCGAGGCGGACTTCACCATTCCGGAACCCGACCCGGTGAACGTGTTTGTGACGCCCACCACCATCGACGTGCTGGCACCCGGCGCCAACGCCCAGACCATCACCGTCGAGATTCTGGGCGAGACCCGCTACACCTACGGCGACCCCGCCAGTCTGGACATTGGAGTTGGCAACGAGAATGTGACCAAGCGCATCAAAATAGAGGGCGATGTCCTGTATGCCCCGCTGCGCTCCGCCTACAATTACATCGGTGAGGGCAAGTGGGAGGTAACCATTTTCCCCACCATCGGCGACGGCACCATTTACGTCAACGTTTCCTGGCCGGGCAACGACACGGTGAGCAAGACCATCACCACCGACAAGGGCGGCTGGGCCTCGGTGACCCCCACCCCCGTGATTGTGGATGAAGCCACCAATATTTCCGTGGTGGTCAAGGACAAGAGCGGCGTCAACCCCATCGCCAATGCCGATGTCACCCTGTACTACGAGACCGGCACCTATGGATTGGGTGACATGGTGACCAACGGAACCATCTCCGGTGACGGAACCGCCGGCAAGGGCTCCCAGGGCCAGTACGAGTTCGAGAACATCGTGTCCACCAAGGCCAACGCCAACATCATCGTGGTGGTAGAGTTCACCATGGGCGGCAGCACGGTTTACGCCTACAAGGCCATTCGCTCCGAGGCGGCCCATGACCTGGACGTCACGGTGAGCCCCGAAGAGGCGCTGGTGGGCGAGAAGACCACCTGGGAATTCAACGTCACCCGTGACGACGAGTCCTACGGCACCAACCTGCAGTTCTACATCATGAACGAGACTCAGCTGGCGGCCTTCCACGCAGACTACGAGGATCTCACCGGCATGATTCCCGCCACCCTGGACAGCACCGGAAACTTCACCTACGCCGACTACATCGATGAGCCGGGCGTCTACTACATCTACGTCCGCACCCCAGACGAAAAGCACGACAACCTGAACAATGAGCCCAGCGTGGAGATAACCAGGGCCACGGTCACCGTCAGCCCCTCGCTGCTGGTGAAAAACGTGGACGAAGACATCACCCTGGAATTCACCGTGACCTGGAACGGCGAGGCGGTCAACGGCACCCTGTACGTGTACGGCATCGCCGAAACCGGCAGCTACGAGGCCTACGCTGACGGCGAGGTGCATATAACCATCGTGGACGGAGAGGGCAACCTGACCAACGTCACCGCCACCATGCTCACCAACGACACCAACGTGATAACCTTCGAGTTCAAGTCCGCAGTCAGCGGCAGCGTAGAGGCAGAGGCGGACGGCGAGCTGGAAGTCGTGCCCCCCACGGTTACCGTTACCCCGGCCAAGGTCTACCTGTTTGAGGAAAACCTGATAACCCTGACCGTCAAGCACCCGCTCACCAACCAGCTGATTGAGGGCATGCAGGTAATGGCCATGCTGCCCTCCGGCACCATGGACCTGGGCACCACGGACAGCAACGGCAAGGTTTCCTTCGGCATCGTGCCCATGGTCACCGGCTACGTCACGCTGCTGGTGGAGGGCGACGAAGTGGACCAGAAGATACAGATCGTCATCGGCCTGAAGATTGTCTGCGACTCTGAGCTGGAGAAGGGCAAGGAGGCGACCATCACGGTGACCACCCGTGGCGGCAAGCTGGTGCAGGGCGCCACCGTGAAATTCGGCGGCGAAACCATCGGCACCACTGATGCCAACGGCGAAGTCAAATACAAGCCCGAGGAGAAGGCAGACTCCGTGGAAATCACGGCCAGCCTGACCGGCTACGAGTCAGCCACCAAGACGGTGACGGTCAAGGAAGGACCGGGAACACCCGGATTCGCCCTGTTGGGCGCCATCCTGGGTGTCCTGGGCGCGCTGCTGATTGTCCGACGGCGCCGACGCTAAGGCCCCACATCTCTCTTCCCTTTCTTTTCCTTTTTTTACATTTTTCCATAAGTCTTTAATAGAAGCATAACGTTGTAGATATATACAATGGCCGATGAAGATGGGCATGACCAGCAGTGGCCTCCCGACGACGAGGAATTCGAGAGGATACTGCGGGAGATGGAAAAAATCGTGGGCGAGGCGTTTCGCGATTCCTTCGAGCAGCTGAAGAGCGGCAAGATGTTCGTCAAGG